>JAPLYR010000080.1:11152-11847 GCA_026395455.1 Candidatus Roizmanbacteria bacterium
CCACGTCCACTTTGGCCAACTGCCATATTAAGTGCTCGTGCAAGGCGTGTAATAGAGTCAAGCAGGATAACTACGTGATGTCCCATTTCAACCATTCTACGGGCACGATCGAGGGCTAAATGAGCAACTTTAACCTGTTGACGAGGACTCTCATCAAAGTTAGATGCTGCAACTTCTCCCTTAAGGGATCTTTTTATTTCTGTAACCTCTTCAGGTCGTTCTCCGATAAGAATTGCCATGAGTGTTGCTTCTGGAAAATTCTGTGTGATTGCACTTGCGATTTCCTTTAAGAAGGTTGTCTTCCCAGCTTTAGGTTGAGATACAATCAATGCTCTTTGTCCAAATCCAATTGGAGCAATAAGATCGACTATTCTTGTTGACAACACCTCTGGTGTTGTTTCAAGTTTTATCTGTTTATCAGGATGAGTTGATGTTAGTTTGTCAAACTCTTTTCGTGTTCTACTTTGTTCTTCTGTTAATTCAACACCATTGATTTTCTTGATAAGAAGAAGTGAATGAAATCGTTCTCCTTCTTTGGCAGGACGAGCCAATCCCTCTACTTCGTCCCCCTTTCGAAGCCAAAAGCGTCGAATTTGGGAGGTTGAAACATAAATATCATTGTCTGGGTTGATAACATAATCTTTTCTTAAAAATCCGTATCCTCCAAACGTAACATCAAGAATGCCTTTTGCTGG
>JAPLYR010000148.1 GCA_026395455.1 Candidatus Roizmanbacteria bacterium
AAACTTCTTACTTTTTTATTATTTTACAAAGGCTACGATATAGGTGCCGATAGTGATGAGGGAGATACCAAATACTATTGGGATCGTTATCCTCTCTTTTAATATTAGTGCAGCAAAGATGACTGTAAGAACTAAACTAAATTTATCAATAGGTGCAACTTTTGATGCTTCCCCAAGCTGTAATGCTCTGAAATAAAAGAGCCAAGACAAACCCGTTGCAAACCCAGACAGTATAAGAAATATAAGGCTTGTTCGAGATATTGTATGTATTTCTTTTTGAAGTCCTTGTCCATAGACGATGCCCCATGCGAAAATAAGAATCACCACTGTTCGAATTGCGGTTGCCAGATTTGAGTTAATTCCTTTTACACCTATTTTTCCAAGTATTGCAGTAAGTGCTGCAAATACTGCTGAAAGTGATGCGTATACAATCCATGACATGAAATAATAATATCACATTGAAGCAGGAGCGTATATTTGTTACTATTGTTCTCATATGACTCAAACACAACAAAACCTGCTCAAGGCTTTTGCAGGAGAAAGCCAAGCACGCAACAAATATGGTATTTTTGCAAAGACAGCTCGCAAAGAAGGATTGGAATGGATTGCGAGAGTATTTGAGGAAACTGCAGATAATGAACGAGCGCATGCAGAAGAGTTGTTTGAACAAATTACAGGTCCTGTCAAGACACCAGCAGAACTTTCAATTGAACCATTCAAAAGAACTCTAGACAATTTAAAGATGGCGGCTGAAGGTGAAAAGTATGAATGGACTAGTATGTATCCAGAATTTGAAAAAGTAGCAATCGAAGAAAAAGATGAAAAAGCAGCAAAACTATTTGGCTCCCTAAAACTAGTAGAAGAAAAACACGAAGAGAGATACATCATTATTGCACGAAAGCTAGACAACAAAACACTGTATGATGCCGATGCTGAACTTGAATGGAAATGTGTGAACTGTGGATTTATCTATAAAGGAAAACAACCTCCAATGAGTTGTCCAGTTTGTACAAAACCATTTAATTGGTACCAGCCTTTGGGATTGGTAAGATAAACTATAATCTTTTTTAAAAGCATATGAATAAGGAAACTATTATTCCCATTCTTCTTGTTGTTGTAATCATTTTTGTTGGGTTACTATTAAAGAGGCTTATTAATCTGCGTAATGCATGGAAGCTTATGCGCTCCCTTGGAAAAAAAATTAATGCCGTATATCACTCAGTACCATTATGGGTGAGACTCACTATCCTTATTTCGATTCCGTTCGTCATTTTCTTTATATTCGCAATTGACGTGGAGCTTAATCATCCAGAGAGACAATTTACGATACATGACCTCCCCTTCCTTCCTTAACTAAAAACCCCGCCTTTCGGCGGGGCCTTTAACAGTCTTAATAACTAGTCACTAACCACTAGTCACTAATCACTGTACTTAATATCCTCCCATTCCCATTCCGCCCATACCTCCCATATCAGGAGCTCCGGCAGAAGCTTTCTTTTCTTCTGGAATGTCACTGATTAAAGCTTCAGTTGTAAGGATCATTGTTGCAACAGAAATTGCATTTTGAACTGCTGTTCGAACCACTTTAAGTGGATCAATGATGCCAGCCTTTATCATGTCAATTGG
>JAPLYR010000118.1:0-3370 GCA_026395455.1 Candidatus Roizmanbacteria bacterium
CTTGCCTTGATAAGAGCTTTTCGTATTTGCCCTTCTATTGCATAAAAGGGAGGAAATGATAGTCCAGTACTTTCACTACCTGGTAATGGCTCTGTATGAGAAGACATTAACTGAACCCATTCTTCATCTGATTGTACCTTTTTAAATCCTCCTCTAACAGTAATCAAACATAGTCTTAACTTATCCATAACAAAATCCGCCATCCAATCACCCGCATTGATTTGAAATTCTTTTGGAAAATGTCCATCGGATAATAAATAGATGAGTGCATTTCCAACTAATACGTCATCTTTCTGTTTTAATATTATTTTAGCTTCATCAGTTTCCATCAATCTTTTAAGAAGAATTCCTTGATGTTCTGAAGTTAGAGTTTTAAAATCTAAAATAGAATTATTAACTAACCGATGAGCAACATTGTAGGATCTCCTATTTTGATCTTCCATTTCCCGTGTATATGGAATTGAATACCGAAAAAAGGCAGTATTTGCTCCTCTTTTACCAGCCAAAACGTCTGCGCGTAATTCTCCATATCCATCGACAAAAGGCATCGAGAACCCCCGATATAAGTGCCCTTTATGCATTGCAGGTTCTCCTAATGCATATGGATTAATAAATTTGTACTTTTTCTTTGCATCATCAGTAAGTAATAAGTCTGCTTTTCTACTTAAAGCACTTAGATTAGAAAAATCGGTAGCAGCTTCATCACCTTTTTCTGAATCAATTGGACTTCTAGAAATGTATGAAATAAATTCTTTTTTCCCATAATCAGTATCTATTTCATTCAATAAAATATAAGCTTTTCTTCCCATTTGTATGGGCATTGTATTAATGGAAAATATCTGTACACCATCTTGTCCAAAAATATTATCAGCAGTACTTTGCATAAAATTTCCTTCACCGTATATCTTTGGCACTACGGTCGATAATCCTTCATAGGGAAGTGTATGACTTACCTCTTCAACAACGCTGGGAAGAGATGATTCTATGAGTGGTTGAATCATGGCATTTTTATACCATTGAAGCCCGACTGGCTTTGAGCCAATAGTGAGTATTTCACGTGAATCAACAGATGCGTTTCCAAATAAATTCACTTCCTTAGCCATACAAGGCTCTATTCTATCATATTTATGATATTTTTAAATATATACACATTACGGTACGGCGTATTTTTATGCCTAAATACGAAATTTCCTTCTATTGAGGATGAGGAACCTTTTTGATATACTTGGGTTTGTTCTTGCGGTGGTAGTTCAACGGTAGAATGTTTCCTTGCCAAGGAAAAGGTTGCCGGTTCAAATCCGGTCCACCGCTCCAAATCTTCAAGAAATATTACTTCTTTGCACGAGCAGTGGATACGAGTAGTTTTGCCTTCTTCATATCTTGAATCAACTTAGTCACATCTCTTTTCAGTACTTTCAGTTCAACATTATATGTTTTTGCAAGGGCGAGAACAATTTTATCCGTATCCCATCCTAGTTTCATTTTTTTAAAAATATATTCTCCCACTTCATTAAATGAATACAGGTATGCGTTATCCGAATCAAAACAAACTAACTCTTTATCAACTTTTTGAATAATAAGTTTTTTACTTATCTGTAATAATGCCATAGCTGAATTATACAAAAGATAATTATTAATCCACTATAAGTAAATGAAATTTATCCTCATGAAGTTTTAATACATTCAAGTAAATGTCTTTGATTTTTTAGATTAAAAGATAGTATTGAACCCATACTGCCAGAATTTACAAATTTACTAATAGCTATGATTGTTTTTTTTGAAAGACTATTTATGATCCATGCATTCTTTGTCATTTCGTATAGCAACTGAGTTGTGTTTATTTTTACAACATCAAAAGTGGTACTCTTCTTAACAATATAGATATGAGATATGTTTTTTGGATGTGGACTCTTAACAATTTGCACATTATCTTTTTCAATCCAGGGAATTTGATAACTTACATATTTTTTCTCCCTTTTTTTAATCACAACGCAGTCATCTGCAAAGGGTAGATACTGCTTTGAAAGCAGTTGAATAGCTGTTGATTTTCCTGAACCTGACTCACCAGTAAATAATATAACGCCTTTTTTTTCATGCACTCCAGTGGCATGAAGAAGGAATCCTCTCGTGCCAAGTAAATCTATTAATATAATTATGAGAAGTTGTGATAGTTCAAAAATACTCACATGGTAATAAGTTTCATATACATTTTTCCGTATTTTCTTAAAACATTGACTATACGTTTTACCTTTTGAAGTAAGGAAGGGGATTCCTCTTATTTCATTAATAATGATATGCGCATCACAATTTTTTGCTGATGGAATGATAAAATCACCAAAATGTTTTTTTATCGACTCAATCAGAAGAATTTTTTTTACTGACCAGTCAGTAGGTGTTAATGAAATATTGATAATATATCCAGCAATGCTAAAAGATAAAATCATATCCATATCATACTAGAATGATTTCTGTTTATGAGAAATTAATTGTTTACCAAGTGAAACAAAATAGTCATAGGTAGCGTTCACGAGTACTTTTAAGTAAATCCGTGAAAGATGAAATGCCGACCTCCCAGATGTTATTGATAATAGATTATATTCAACTGGCGCAAAGTCATCTGTTAAAACGCGAATAGATTTGTTATGAGGCTTCTTCCACTGGTAAATATTTAATGTCTGCATATGTTTGAGGAGAGGAGACTTCGGATCCTTTATGGCAATAAGCAGCACACTTTGTATATCACTTTTGCCTATATTTTTTTCTAAGGGTACTATATAAACATGGGGAAATAGTGATGAAACTGTCATATAGGAAGAATTTAAAAGCCAACTTTTTTCCCCTTCAAGAGCTGAAGCGACATTAGTTACATATATTCCATTGAGTCGTAGTGAAGCATATATTTTTTTGACCGCTTCCTGAGTAAGTAAATGATACGGGGGAACTACATCTTGAAATGCGTCATTTACCACAAAGTCGTATCTGTTGATTTGGGAACGATTAATAAACGTTCTCCCGTCTTCAATAATGATGGTATGTCGCGAATTTTCTTTATATCCAAAATAGGAATACGCTATCTCTGATATTTTTTTATCAATCTCAACTGAATCTACTTTTAACAGTGGATATTGAGTTAAAAAAAAATTGGATAAATTAAAAGTTCCTCCTCCAATAACCAATGCCTCTTTTGGATTTGAAAGAAGGGGAAACAAAAACTGATCAAGATGAGGAAGATAAGAAGTGATCGGCATTGCATCCGTATTCTTTGATTCATATCCAAATGCACCCGTAATAAGGTATGAAGAATTCCCCTGCTTATAAATGAGAACCTTCCCATATTGAGTATCAAAATCTACAAGTCCTTTTTTTTGCA
>JAPLYR010000118.1:3429-20121 GCA_026395455.1 Candidatus Roizmanbacteria bacterium
GCAATAGAAAATAGTTTCATGGGAAGGTTGTGAATTGGGTCAAATACAAGTGACAGACCTATCAGTATAATTCCAGAAATAATGAGTACTGCTGTAATTCCAAAGTGAGGAATCAAAAAAAAGGTGGCAGAAAAAGTGCCAATAATATTTCCTAGAGTTGAGATAGCGCTTAAATTGCCGATTCGTGAACCAGAATATTTAAGGGAAGTCACCTTGAGTTTTGCTAAATAGGGATTAATCATTCCCAACAATATATTTGGAATCAAAAAAAATAAAAGACTTGATATTAAGCATCCGATAATGAGGGTAATGTGAGGAATTGCGAGTACAGAGTTCATAATAAAATTATGGAGAAACCCTACAGCGATAATATAGATCCCCACTGTGAAGAGGAGTACCGTAAGATTCTCTTTCTTTATTCCTTTGTCAGCTTTTAAACCGCCATACCAATAGCCTAAACTAAGACTCCCCAGAATAACCCCAATAAGAACTGTCCAAGTATTAATGCTTGCTCCAAAATAGGGAGAGAGAATACGTGAGCCAACCATCTCAAGAGTCATAACTACCATCCCCACTACAAAGGCGATAATATCTAGACTGTACTGCCGCATAAAATTTCTCATTTTATAGTGATATGATTGTACATATATTTCTTGGAAATGTTCAACTAGTTATATATAATGCAGACAATATGGAACTGAGAAAGCAAGTAGAACTTCTTATAGAGATTATTAATAACATCACCCCTATTTCCACAATACAGAATAGCAATGCTTTTTTTGATGAACTCCCTGTACATTTTTATTCTGGGTTAGTGCGCATTGCCAAGAATAATCCACTGAGAACTGAAGGGTATGAAATTTATAACAAGGATATTGTTGCTGGTGGTAGTTCTGTGGATAATAAAATGCTTGGCGTATTGAAATGTGCAGCAGAGCTTATTGAACGATTTTCACTGTTTGCATTTCATCCAAAAAATATCTTAATTGAAGAAAGAAAAAATATCCTTGAAAGAAGGACTTGTGTTGACCCACAAGAGATTAATCCCAAAGTAAAAAGTACTTTATCTGGGTGGGTAAAGGGATTTAATGTCGAAAATAATAATGAGGTAGTCATTCCTGCACAGATGATCTATTTGAATTATTTTAAATGGGCGCATAAAAAATATCAGGAGAAAAAATGTATTCAACATATCAGTAATGGGGGATGTTTTGGTTTCACAAAAGAGTCAACTCTACTGCGTGGGATATATGAACTTATTGAACGAGATGCAATTCTTACTAAATATCTTGCAAAGTTACCTCTATATGATGTCAATATGGAGTCAATTCATAATGATGGAGTAAAAAGTATTAATAAAACTATTAAACAATATAATTTTGAAAACATTCTGATTGATGCAACTGGGGACCTTGGTATCCCTACGTATGTTTCTGCTGCTATTGATAAAAGTGGCATTGTACCTCATGTTACTTTTGGAGCCAAAACAAGCTTACATGAGATTGATGCTGTAATGGGCGCACTTGAAGAATCTCATATGGGAAGAACGTGGGTGCGCTATGAATTACTGAATCGTAATGGAAAAATTCCTTATCAAGACCCAAATAGTATTCACACTCGACTGGAGCGAGCATTCTATTATGCTGATAAGAGTCACTCGAAGCCACTTTTTGATTCTCTCCTTAAAAAAAACTTTGTTTCTCACAAGAGTTACCAAAAGAAGAGTCTTGATTCGGATAAAATAGAATTATCAATTGTTCTCAACATACTTAAGAAAAAAAAATTAAGGGTTTTTGCTGTCGACATTAAACCTGCATTTCTAGACAAATACCCCATTCATATCTATAAAGTTATAATGCCTGATTTACAGTATCTTTACCTTGAGGAGCAGGGGAAAACACTCAACATGAAGCGAATTGAGTCGATATGTCATCATTATAGAAAACCTGTGCCAACTGAATTACAAAAAATACCACATTTTCTTTTATGAAAAACGGTCAATTAAATTTGAAAGATATCTTAAAGGTAGAACATAATGAATATGAACGTTTTCATACTAAAACTACAATTGTTCCGTCAAAAACATACAAAGTAGCTGCAAAAAAAGTTTATTTTAAAGCATATGATAGATTTACGGCTGTAAAATTAAAGAGGAGTTTATTACCTAGTGCCTTCAAGAGTATATTATCAAACAGATCTTCCCAAAGAGACATCCATCGTTCAAGTCAGCTTTCATCAAAGAAGGTAGGTTCACTACTTTATTACTCAGCCGGAATGAAAAAGTATAAAAATCCATTCGAAAATTATCGTTTTTATCCAAGTGCTGGGGGTAGATTTCCTTTGGAAATATATCTGATTGCCAATAGAGTAGAAGGGCTTGCTAAAGGAGGAGTTTATCATTATAACGTGAAGGGGGATTTTCTGGAAGAACGTCTCCCAACTGGAAAAGAAAAAATTTCCGAGTGCTTTCAACAAACATTTGTAGCGCAATCTGAAGCTATCATTGTCATCAGTGGTATATTTAAACGTACTACTATGAAATACGGGGAGAGAGGATATAGATATACCCTTATTGAAAGCGGTCATGTGGGACAAAATGTATATCTTGTAAGTGAGGCTTTGGGGCTTAAAGCATGTGGAATATGTGGCTTCTACGATTCGCTTCTGAATTCCTATCTTCACATAGATGGAGTGTCTGAATCAGCTCTTTATTGCTTCACTCTCAACTCATAAGACTAATACTTAATTTGTATTTGCAATTTTCTGGGGAACGTATATACTCAGTAATAGGTATGAAAATTCACACTATTCTTCTCACCGTTTTTTTCTTCTTATTAGCGGTAGTTCTTTCTGAATTAGTGCTTGTGTACTTGATAAAGCATAGACCAAGCATAGTCGGAGTGGTAAAAAATGCCCCTGTTCCAGTTTCAACAGCTACACCACAAGAAAATAATAGTTGTACCAATTGGTACGCCAAATATAAACATATTGACTCAACATCTACAACTACTAGGGGGGTGCTTAGTAAAATAGAAAATAATACTAAATTTACAAAGATTGTATTTGTGAGTCCTGATACAGATTATTACGTACTATTTGAAAACGCTGTTACTCAGGTCAAAGTAAGCAACTCTATAGGTGAACCAATGAAATTTTCGCAACTAAAACAGGGAGATACACTCAAAGTAGTTGAACAATATGTAAAGACCACAAATAATAAGGAAAGTTTCTCCGTTTTAATTACAAAAGAAAAATGATCAAAAAAACATATATCAAAGGAAAGTTTACAACGCGTAAACTAAAAACGGTTAAGTTAAGAAAGCCAAGTGTCGACTCATATAATGAGATATCTGGACTCCTCATTGCTACCTATCCTGGTTGTGGACATTCTTGTACCTCTGATCGCCGATTGAAAACGAATATTAAGAAGTTACAGCCTGTACTGAAAAATATCTCTCGCATTACTCCAGTCAGTTTTGATTGGAAACTCGGTGAAGCTAAAAAAGGGAATATTGGCTTAATAGCACAAGATCTGGAGCAAATTTACCCTGAGTTAGTGCATGAAGGACCAGATGGATATAAACGAATTGAGTATGATAAATTAACTGCAATTCTCATCTCTGCAGTCCAAGAACTTACTCAGCGCATTGAAATTCTTGAAAAAAAGAAATAATTTTCTCACTAAAGAAGCTGCTCTAATAGTCTTCCAATTGTTTTATCCTTTCTAAACTCAATTCTATAAATGGGTACTGATGACTTTAAAAGATCTTGTAACGCTGATATCTCACTTATTGATCCAGTATGAAACATACTATTTATTAGTTGATTGAATATGTCCATATCTTTCTCGAGTTTAATAATATGATTGGTTGTACTTTTCTTTAAAAAACAGAGGGCACCTACCGTATAGAGAGAGGAAGTGCGCAACCTAAGTGGGACCTTTTTTTCAAAAATAGGAAGTGGAGAGGTCTGACAAATAGGCAGATTTATCAAAAAAGTTGCGTCATCTGTGAGCTGAGCAAATTGGGGCGTTAGAAGTTGGCATATGGTTGATTTTCCAGACCCAGAATTACCAAGAAATAGAACTGCTTTTTTTCCGTAACTCACCGATGATGCATGTAAACACACACTGCTCTTTTTTTTGTTTATGCTCAACATGGTAACTATGATTATTTCCTTCAGGAGTTGACCAAATTTTTTTCTATCAAGAGAACTTCCCATGGTTGGAACAACATAATTGAATATATTAGAACCTAATACCACCTCATCTCCTTTTGCTACAAATTTTACCCTAACATCACTCTTTATTTGTGATGTTATGGAATCTATGTAACCACCAAAATTCTTTTGGAATATAGAAATAATTTGCTTTTCCCATTTTCTATTACTAGCTGGAATAATAAACTCAATCCGATATTTAAAATAGGAAATGAATATGGAAGTAGAAGATTTATCGATCATTTCTACCTGAAAAATAGGAAAGCTTCTCTAATACAATTCTTTTTATTGGACGGAAATACTTTTTATAATTATCAACAACTGCCATTTCACAATGTCTGCAAAGCACATCTCCCTGTTTTTCATCTTTTAATTTTTTTTCTATAAGTTTAAAGGCATTACCTTTATAGAGGGAATCATATCCTTCTTTTAACAAATTCCCAATTTTATATTGAATTGCATTGTCCATACAACATAATTGCACGTCCCCATTGGGCAATAACATTGAGTGTCTCAGACCAAACTCACTATTACACATAATCGGACCAGTATTGTTTATTCTTTTAAATTTTTCCAAATTTCCAGCCTTAGAAATCATTTTAGGGGAGACTACTAAATTCCCAAATTCTTTCTGTAAGTCAGAATGAAGTTTTCCCATGGTCATATAACTACAATTTTTTATCTTAGATTTTTTAATCTTCAAAAGAAGTTCTTTATGTTTTTTTGTAACAGGAATAATGGCATTTTTTTCTCCATCAGGAAGATGAACAACAAACTTATTGAAGGGAATTTTTTTTATTTTATCAATATCTTTTAACTCCATTCCAACACCTGTTGTATAAACTCGAAATTCTTTAAATCCCTTTTTTTCTGCATAGAGTAACATTTTTGTCATGTCTTTATTAAGCCATGGTTCAGACATACCAGAAAAAGTGATCTGCACATCCTTGGGTAGTTTATCTATACATTTTTTATATGTTTCAAATTTCATGATGATGTCACCCTTTGTTTTTCTATATTGAGTTATGAAAACTGTTTGAGGACAAAACTTACACATATTTTTGCAACCAATACGTGTGGTAATTTCAATATTTCTCATGCTATAAAAGAGAAGTTATAATTTGTTTTCTTTAAGTATTGTATCAAATGCTTGTCTATCAGAAGGATAGGAGAGAATACTTATTACTTCACTAGCAGTCATAAATTTAGCATCCATCATTTCCCAATCATGATTCTTGGGATCTCCAGATATATATTCCATTAGATAATAAAATACCGTTTTATCTATTTGCATGTCATTCCAAGTATATGAATAAAAAACTTTTACCGGAACTGGATTCACTATTTTTGCTTTAACCCCACCTTCTTCTTCTACTTCACGAAGCGCTGCATCTTCCATCTTTTCATTACTATTAGTGTCTCCGACAAGCCCTTTTGGAAATACCCATCCTTTGTGTTGGGAATGTTGAGTTGTAAGCCACTCAATTCGATCTCCATTTTCAGAGTTGTGTATCGTTCGAAAGACTATTCCACCGGCAGAGATTTCTTTTTTAATATTCATTTATTTCTTATAATATTGTCCACCCATTTCATATTTAAATATTGGTTTTCTAACTGGACCGATCACCAATTGGTAAAGAAGAGCGGTAATGAATTTATATAAACTCACAATGACTCCTTCTTTATCAAATCGCCTTGTAGAAACAAACAAAAGTGGATTTCGATACACCTTCATGACTCCTCCCTTTTTAAATGCCCGTTTTACAATATCATAATCTTCTCCAAAAAAGATGCTTTGATCAAAACCATCAATGCTCTCAAATAATTCTCTCTTCATAATAATACAGGGACCATTGGCAGCAGGATGTGTATTTTGTACCAGCTGAACAATCCTATTCATCATTCCAAAAAGAAATCTTCCTCTCCAAGATGGTGGGGTGGGTCTATTCCAAACCGTTAACATACTTGGATGATCTATACTGATATGGCGTGTAATCGCTTTTAAAAAATGCTCTTCAATAAATACATCTGCATCAAAAAAAATAAGATATTCACCCTTTGCGTATTTTGCTCCATTATTTCGTGCAGCACTTACGTTTGGCGTTTTCTCTTCCAAAAGTGCGAGTGAAGGAAATATTTTTCTATACTCCTCTACAACCTTGCAAGTTTCATCTTGTGAATTGCTATCGCTTACAATAACTTGAAAACTTTTATACGATTGATTTGCAATGGTGTGAAGAAGCTTGCCAATATTTCGTTCTTCATTATGGGCGGGGATTATAATTGAAAAATAAGGTGATGTAGACATAGTATTCAGTATACCCAAAGCTTATTCTGAAATGCAAAGGAATAAGTTATTATTTTCTAGGGTGCTATTTTTCTATATGTTGATTCTGCAAGTTTTACCAATAACTCGTAAGGCGACATATGAATTATACGTGCGGCATTCTGTATAGAATTTACGCTGCCCATTTGCGAGCTGAATACAACGACTTCATCTCCAACTGTTACATGGGGAACATTCGTAACATCAACTGTAGTGATATTCATCGACACTGCACCAATAATAGGACAATCTACTCCTCGAATTTGGACTGTTCCTTTACACGAAAATTGTCTATTTATACCTTCATAGTAACCAAGTGGGAGGATTGCTATTTTTGATTTTTTTAGCGCTCTATATGTCCCATTGTACCCAACATGCGCTCCTTTTTGTATTATTTTAATTTGGGCAATATGTGTTTTGAGAGTTAGAACAGGTTGAAGTGTAATTTTTTGATTCTCTTTATCTATGTCTTTCAAGGGACTAACACCATAACTAGCAATCCCGGCACGGATCATGTTAAAAGTATTATCTTGCACCTTAAAGGCACCGCCAGATGCAGATATGTGACGCCATTGAGGATTAATGTTATGATCACGTACCATTTTCAACGCCTCCTTGTAATATTTTATTTGGCTTACTGTATATTCTTGAGAACTCGCATTATCCGCATCTGCAAAATGTGAAGCGAGACCTGCAATAGTAAGATTGAGTGATTTTATCTCATTTAAGAACGAGGGGAGTTCCTTCAGTTGTATACCTTCTCTATGCATGCCCGTGTCAATAAAAATATGAACAGAACATCCGGGCTGATGGACGCTTAATGTTTGTGCTGTTTCGATATCAAAGATAGAAATATGAAATGGAATTTTTTTAACTTTAAAATTATCAGGGTGTGTATATCCTAATATCAAGATAGGAGTATGTACATGATGCTTATATAATTCATATGCTTCATAGAGACTATCCACTATGAGAAAGGGGGAGTGTAATGTATCAAATAATGGGGCGAGCGTTTTAAGTCCATGTCCGTAGGCATTACTTTTAAGCACTGGACAAATTGCCGTGTTTGGATGAAGCTGCTGAAGTGCGTGATGATTATGAAGAAGTGCAGACCTGCTAAGCTCAATTACATTTAGGTGGTTATACTGTCTTTTCAATAAGATAGAGAGCATATTGTCCCTCAATTATACATAATAGTCACTTCCTGAAGGCTCAATTGATTGTATCGTAGATTCATTACTAAAAAGCATCGCAAGTCTATCGATACCCATACCAATCCCAGCATACGTGCTATCATTCATTTTATTAAGTGAGTTGAGAAACTCTTCATCGATTGGCATCTTGGTTTTTAAGCTTTCTGTTTCAAACGTTTTTCGTACATAATTGTAATCGGTATTTTCAGTATTTCCATTTCCAATTTCGATCCCAGCAATATAAAGCTCGAATCGTTCTGCAAAGTAGGGTTCATTCTTTTTCTGTTTACATAAAGGGGAAACTCGAGAAGGGAAGTCAATTAGGAAAAGAGGTTCTGAAGGAAGTTCTGACTCAATTTCATTTACAAATAATTGATCATACACCTCTCCCCAAGTAGCATCTTCAATAATGTATCCTCGTTTTTTTGCAACTGAAAATAGTAACTCATCATCTTCAATGATGTCTTTTAAATTGATGTCCGCATAGGTTTTAAATAGTTCATTGAGTGAATAGATTTTCCATTTCTTATCCAAGTCAATTATCCGTTCATGATAACGAATAGGTTCAATTTCTAGAGTGTTTGAGAGGTGCTCATTGATGAATGATAGCAACTGCTCTGCATCTATCATAATGTCAGTGTAATCCGCCTGCTTTCTATACCACTCCAACATGAGAAATTCAGGAAGATGTTGAGATCCTTCTTGTTCAAGATTGCGGAATGATTTTGCGAGTGCAAAACAATTTCCAATTCCTTGTGATAACATACGTTTGATACTTCGTTCTGGAGATAGGGGGAGATATAATTTTTTATCTCCAGTTCTCGTCTTCCAGGTTGTTGAAAAAGGATAGAGATTTGCTTCAAGCGGGAGAGCAGTGTTGAGCACCTGAGGAATGACTTCATGAAAGTTGGAGTCGTAAAAAAACTGCCGAGTTGCCTTAATTATATTTTCTCGAATAATGTAGGGTCGCACACTATTCATACTTTTGATTGTACTCTATCAATAATTGTTTTAATACCACACATGAACTCTGTTTGACTACACCCAAGACACGGTCCTCCAATTCTTTTTTCAAGAGCAGTAAAGAGATCTTCAATAGAATCTTCCATTTTTCCAATAGGTCTATAGCCCTCGCAACATCCATATACAATACCACTTGAGGCAAGCGCTATCTGATAGCACCCTAAGTCTTTGGGAGGAAAGACATTTCTTGTCGTCATAATTTCCACTAATTCATCTGCAGAAAGATAGTCAAATCCATTCACTTCGCCTTCAATATTGGAAATCGGATGATGAGTTAAATATGCTGGTGGTTTACGGGGATGATACGTTACTGAAATCTCTCCGACTTCCTTTTTTAGATATTCTTCAAACATGTCGATTTGAGAAAAGTTTTGTTTGGTGACAATACTAAAAAGTTCTGTGTGAAATCCCAGTTTACGAGCTTTTTTTAAAAACAGTGTGCTTTTCTTAAAATTACCCTTTCCTCTATTGCTATCATGATATTCTTCAAGACCATCAATCGATACAATGAGATTGTTGAGGTTTGGCATTTCAATTTTATCAAGATAATCTATAGTTCCATTGGTTATTGTTTGTATAAAAATGCCACGTTTATTGAGAGTATTAATGAGATCAGGAAAATAGGGAAGTGCAAACACCTCACCACCACAAAATGTAATCATTTTCAGTTCATATATTAATTGATACCGATCCACAAATGACATAATTTGTTTTTCACTCAGAATTGGATCCGTTTTTTTTGTATAACAAATTTTGCACTTAAGATTACATTTTTCCAGTGGATTAATATAGAGATGGTGAAGAACTTTTGATAAATGGGTATTCATATTATTATTCAAGTTCCCCAAGTAACCAATCCTTGTATTGTTTGTTTATATATTCTGCTGGAATGGCAATGATGCAGGGACATGCATATGTATGTACAGAATAAACTTCTTTTTCCAATTTTGGAAGCAAGTCCTTTTTTGTCTTAGCGATTAGTACTGCTTCATGAGCATCTTCAAGGGTATCTGATTGTGGAGGCCAAAAATAGATTGAGTGCATCTCAGGATATATATTTATACACGCACAAAGTCGCTTTTTAAGGAGTTGTTTACCTAGGGTTTCAGCCTGTTCCACCGACTTACAAGGAATATACACTAGCACTATTTTTGTCATGGTTTATTATACCACTCATACCATCGTTAGAATATGTTCCAGAGCCTCTTTCATCCCACCATCTGCAGATCTACTTACTACTTTATCAGTAATCTCCATTAGTTCTTTATCGGAGAGAATAGCTTTTATATTCATATTTTTTGTTCTCCCAAATCTTCTGAAAAGCGGAGTAAATATCCATCTGGATCGAGTACTAAAATTTCTCTACATCCATACTTTGCACCCTCTCCTTCATACCAACTATCTTTTATTCCTCTTTTAAGAGGGTAGTTATGCTGTTTAAGGGAGTCAATAATGGTTTGCACACTTACCGTTTCTATCTGAAAATTAATACCTCTTCCAAAGGGATATTCAAGTTTCTCTTCTTCTTGTTCTCCATCTACCAATTCCTGAAGCATAAGTTGGGATCCTTGATAGGAAATAAAAGCAAAGGGCGGTGAACTTCGATCATATTCAACTACAAATTGGAGAATATCAACATAGAAATTGAGGCTATTTTTAGCATAAGTTGGGATCCTTGATAGGAAATAAAAGCAAAGGGCGGGGAACTTCGATCATATTCAACTACAAATTGGAGAATATCAACATAGAAATGGAGGCTATTTTTTAAATTTGTTACATAAAGTTCAGGAAGAAGAGGTAAAAATTTCATATTACTATTGTATCAAATATCCCTCTTGGCGTTGTGATTCGACGGCTAATAAAGTAAAATATACCATTAGGCGCGTTGGCGAAGTGGAAACGCGGGAGTCTGCAAAACTTCTATTGCGCCAGTCTCTTGGCGTTGTGATTCGATGGCTAATAAAGTAAAATATACCATTAGGCGCGTTGGCGAAGTGGAAACGCGGGAGTCTGCAAAACTTCTATTGCGCCAGTCCGATTCTGGCACGCGCCTCATATAGGTATTTCCCATTCAGGAGGGGTCGCATAGTGGCCTAGTGCGCTAGTCTTGAAAACTAGTATTGGCGCAAGCCAATCGCGAGTTCGACTCTCGCCCTCTCCGCACCATTTATATGAATAACTATTCAGCCCCCATGCCATTTAATAGAGCTGTAATAGATGGAATTGTAGAAGTAAACAAACAAACAAAAAATAATAAAATTACTGTTTTATACAACAATCTCCCAGGGGGCGATCCAGAAAATCTTAATCTTGATGTTGTCCGATCATTTGACTACCACATAGATTTTGATGATTTTATTGAGTTAGTACACTACTCAAAAAGTAAGGGGTTTGATTTTATATATTTATTAAATGCTCCGGTTCTACCTTCTTACCATCTTACAAAAAGTAGAGAAAAAGCAATGAACCGATTATTTGAAAAATTACTTAAATCGGGAATAACTAAAATAAGAATGTCAGATCCTATGTTAATTGGATTCGCAATGAAACATTATCCAGAAATTAACGTTTATTGTTCTACCACTCAAGAACATCATACGATCAGACATTATCTGAATTTATTTAAGGAGTACTCAAATATAAAAGAGGTTGTATTGGGGAATGATATTAATAAGGATTTTGCATTTATCGACAGCTTTAGAAAAAAATTTCCTCACATTCACATGGAGCTTATGGTGAATGAAGATTGCATAAGTGGGTGCCCATGGCGTTTAGCACATACTGTAATCAGACCTCCTAAACACAATAAACCAGTTTGTACATTTGATTTTCTTGGATGTAAGTTATATTCTCTCAACTTAGTTGAAAGCATATTTCTTTCTAATGTTATCTATCCATGGACTATTAAAACATACGTAAAGCACGGAATTGATTCCTTTAAATTTGTAGGTCGATCTGCAACAAAATTACAAAATGGCACCTATCTACGATACTATTATTCATTTATGCGGGGAGTTGAAGATGAAGACTTCTTGAATGATCTCCCATTAAGTCTTTTTAATAGACGTATTCATTTAAAGCCTGTAGATGAAAAACTTACAAAAATGACTATTGGTGAAATAAAACCATTCATGCCAAAAATAGAATACATTGAGAAAAAATATGGAACCTGTGCAATTGATTGCACCGTTAACTGCAACCATTGTTACCAAAAGGCAAAGAAAGTTAATGACCTATTCGGACTTAAGGTAAATACACTATGATGACCATCGTGGGAGGACCAATGTTCTCAGGAAAAACAACATGGCTCATTGATCATATTGCGAACCTTGCTCCTGGTAGTTTTATTCTCTTTAAACCTGATATTGATACGAGATTTGGGAAAAATATATGTGTTACACATCATGGTAAATCATATCCTGCTACGAATCTAAGTGTAAAGAATCCAAAGTTTCCTCGAATGAGTAATAAAATTACCACAATCCTCATTGATGAATTAAATTTTTTTTCTCCAAAAAACGTACTTCCTGAAATAATAAGTCATCAAGAAAAATGGGGAGGGAATATTATCGGAGCAGGACTCTTATATGACTACAAAAAAATGCCATTTGGAGCGACACTTTCAGTTTCAAAAATTGCTGATTCATTTATCCAACTTTATGCAACCTGTGACCTTTGTACAAAAAATGCTAATCATTCGTATCGAAAAAGTGATGATAATAAACAGTTTCTGCTTGGTGCTGGTGACCTCTATGGAGCTTGTTGCGAAAGCTGCTGGGAAATACTGAACAAATAACTTCGTTATTACCTGGAATTCGAGGGGTAAGAAGATGTATAATGAAAGACGTTATTTTAATATCATGAAAAAAGTCCTTAACAACATAACACAGTGGTATAAAAAACTACCTGAGAAAAAAAATCACGTTGAGTTCATCACCGCAGTACTTTCTGTACCTGTAATGTTGACTGTCATTATTATCAATCTAAATAACTTAAATAATGCAAATAGAAAACAAACCACCATTGAAAAAACAACTCCTATACAGGTTGTGATAACGGGTGAAAAGCCAAATATTCCTCCCGCTAACCAACCCCAAACTACACTATCTCCTACAACTATTCCGCTCAGCCCAACACAGGGTTCATGTATAAAGGAGGTTGGGCCAGTTGCCATCCTGTCGCCAAGAGAAAATGAAGTTGTCACAAAAGACCCTGTTTGTATTACACTCTCAACAGAATCAACCTATTGCTCTGTAATATGGTCATATAGACTCGATAATGGAAGTTGGTCAGACTATACAGATAAGAATATTTGTTTACACAATTTGACCAATGGGAATAAAATCATTCAACTAAAAATTAAGAGCTCATCATCAAGTGATGAGACCACCCTGCAAAGATCATTTATATATCAAGGCAATACTGAGATAACAGCTACACCCACTGCATCGACTTCTGCAAACCTATAAATAACCTTACTTTTTAATGCCTTTCATGAGTCTATACGAATCTATATGCTTTCTGATCATATTAAGATCTAATGGGGTTGAAGATTGTACTTGTCTTTTAGTTTCACGAGCAATTACTTCTTCTGCTCTTTTTTTTTAACATTTGTGCAGCTTCAGATTGTTTAGCTTCTTGACGAAGCCCAGAGCCTTGTGAAGCACTCAATCCAAATTTTTTTGGAGGGGCTGGTTGTGTAGAATATTCCATTTCCAAAATTATACTCCTATATGTACTTAAGGTGCGTGTCATCAAACTTCATATATGATGCAAATTTGACTTAATAATACTTATTCCTGTATAGTTGTAGAGTATATATGACTACAAAAATATGTTTCAGTAAGTCGATGGGCATAATCGTGGGCATTGTAGCCTTACTAATTGTTGGAACAATTACCATTACTCGCGTGATGAGTGTAAGAACCTCCACAAATTCACGAGCTGCTGAACCTATGTGTACCGGATTATTAATAAACGAGTGTGTAGGTAGTTGTATTTGGCAAAACACTACATGTATTAGTTTAGTTTCAAGTATTACTGTACCAACAGTCCAACAACTTGAAGTGTGTCCTAAGGGGCTTGATTGTAGCACTGACAATGATTCCGAATTCGACTGGGATTCAGCAGGATACGGTGCATGTAGAAACGTAGATGCATTTGGAGTTGAAACTAAAATGAGATGTTGCCCTCCAGGATTAATACGGGTTAAAACTGATGGTATGGAACCAGGAGTTTGTGATTGTCCAAACGGGAAACGAAAAGGTGAATTTACTTCAGCAGAAGATGTGGGAAAATGTATAAATTACAAACCAATATCAAAAAAAGATGGGGATATAAGTGATCGGTGTATTTCAGGGTTGAGTTGTATTCCGGGAACCTCAGAAGATACAGCACCACGGGGATCTGAGTTTTGTTTTGATGGAAGTGGCGAAGGACAATTTTGTTGTCAACCTGGAGACACTGTCACTATTCCAACAGATGCAACTCTAAAAAGCTTTTGTAAAAAAAACTCCTGGTATTCAATGTGGTAAGGATACTATGCTCACAGAAAATCAAATAAATGTAATCTGCAAAGAAATTCAAACTTATCCTTACGTAAAAGCGATTCTTGTCACAGGATCTTACATATATGGCTCACCCAACGAAACAAGTGATTTAGATATACGAATGATAGTAGATGATAAAAAATTTGAAAAAGCACATTGGGATGATTTGTGGCGTTTTAATGTTCGAATCGAAGCGTTTTATAATACTGTAGAATCAATTGAATTGTATATGGATCAAGCAAAGAAAGGAGTGGTTTTGCCAAAAATCATACATTTCTGGGCAAATGGAAAAATTATTTACGATCCTGAAGGTTTTGCAAAAAAACTGCAAGAATCCGCAAAGAATATATGGAGACAAGGAAATTACAAATATTCACCAATTATTAAATAAAAATGGATAACAAAAAGATTGTTAGGCTTACTGAAGCATATGTAAAAAATGCACTCAATGGAGAAGGATCTGGACATGATTGGTGGCATATTTTTCGTGTTTGGAATACTGCACAAAGTATTTCAAAACAAGAAGGTGGAAATCTTTTTGTTGTCGAGCTCGCTGCGCTTCTTCATGATATTGCAGATCGTAAGTTTAATGAGGGCAATGTGCAAAAAGGAGTAGAAAAAGTCAAAGCTTTTTTGACTTCTCTTTCGATTGAGAAAAGTGATGTCGATCGCGTATGTGAAATTGTAAAAACATGTTCATATTCTAGCTCTTTTTTAGAAGATGGTACAAGGAGGGCTATGAGTACGCTAGAAGGAAAAGAGAAATATATAACCCAAACATCAAGCCCACACTGCACAAATCTACTGAAAGTTATATAAATAAAGTCTCCCATTCCATTAATCATTTTTACGAAAAATTACTTCTCTTAAAGGATTTGATGAATACAAAAACTGCACAAAAATTAGCAATAAAAAGACATCACTATATGGAACAATTTTTACATGAATTCTATAACGAATGGGATGGTAATCTTTGATATAATCTATAGATGTCAAATACATCCATCGTTCTTCCTATTTACGTAAGTACTTCAGATACTCTTAAGGGTATTCGCTGCATAAAAGCAGCTCGTGATATAAAAAAAGGGGAGTTGATTGAATCTTGCCCAATAATCCTAATACCAATAAGCGAATTTGAACATTATGAAAAAACTGTACTTACCAATTATGATTATGATTGGGACAAAGAATATGGTGCATTTGTTTTAGGATATTGTGTCCTTACCAATCACTCTTTTTCTTCAAATGCAACTTTCGAACGTAATTTTTCAGAGAAAAAAATGGAATATTACGCAGTAAAAGACATAAAAAAAGATGAGGAAATTTTCATCAACTACAACGGTGACCCAGAGGACACAACTCCACTTGAACATGCGGGTCACACTAACTTTGAATTGTAATTCACCTGTGCCTAATGGAAAAGACTAGTACTTGTGTATCTATCACCTTTGTCTGGAAAAATAGTGACAATTACACCCTTTTTAATATGTTTACTTATTTGTATTGCACCCCATAGTGCAGCACCAGATGAAATGCCAACCGACAATCCTTCCTTAACAAAGAGATCTCGCGCAAGCTCAAAGGCAGACTCGTCATGCATAAGATCAAGCTTTTTATCAAGAAGTGATTCTTTATATATTGAGGGAGTATACGCCTTCATATTTCTTAACCCTTGCACGGTTGAAAAAGGTTTTGGTTCAACTCCAATAACTTGTATTTCTTTATTAACCTCTTTCAACCGCTTTCCAACGCCCATAAGCGTTCCACCCGTTCCCATGCCGGCAACAAAGTGAGTAATATCAGGAATAGCTTGTGCTATTTCTTTTCCGGTTGTTTCGTAGTGAGCTTGCACATTCATATGATTATTAAATTGATCCAACTGAATATATTTTTTTTTATTTTCTTGAACGATATTATTTGCAATAGTAATTGCATAATTAGTTCCCAATTTACCATCAGTTAAAATAATTTTTGCTCCATATGCTTGAAGCAGTTTCCGACGTTCAATACTAACGCTTTCAGGCATTACAGCGGTAAATTTATATCCTAAATATGCGGCAATCATTGCAAGACCTATTCCTGTGTTACCACTTGTAGCTTCTATTATTATTTTATCTTTATTGAGTAGTTTCCTTCGTTGCGCATTCATAATCATTGAAAGCGCAATTCTATCTTTAATTGACCCACCTGGATTACTTCCTTCCATTTTTGCAAGGAGAACAACGTGAGGGTTTGATGAATATCTTTTTAATTCAATAACGGGGGTATTTCCAATTGTTTGTAATACATTTTTATAGTTCATATAGAGTAAATAAATAATAAAAAACCTCCCGTTTGGGAGGTTGTGTTTTTATCTTCAAATTTTAGTTTTGACAGATAAACC
>JAPLYR010000133.1 GCA_026395455.1 Candidatus Roizmanbacteria bacterium
GAATGCTATTTATTTGCAAATGCAGATGAAAATGAATTCACCTATATTTCTCCAAAACCGATTTCTTCAGAATTTAAAAAGTATTTCCAACGATTAGTTGGTGCAACAAAGATTGATATTCTTGTTCCTAAAAATGACACTCATCTCATTTGTAAAGATTTTTACAATGACAAAGCATTATTTAATCGATTCATAAAAAAAGCAAAAAAATATAAAAAAGTGTCATTAGTAAGTTATGCAACATCTCCCCAATTCCTAGATTTAGCAGAAAGATTAAAAGAGAAAAAAATAAATGTGGTTACTCCAGAAGCACCAGAAGTTGATTGTGCATGGACAGTTAATTTTTACGGAAGTAAATCTGGTATTCGTCAGCTTGCTCAACAAAGCACTGCTCTTGAACCAGACTTCATTATGCCAGAAGGAGTTATCTGTGTCGGAAAATTAGATGCGGCTAAAATAGCAGCTAATAGATATATTAACGACAATGGAGTGGTTATTAAAACGAATAAAGGAAGTAGTGGAAATGGAGTACTTATTTTTCGCAACGGCGACCTCCCAAAAAGTTACAAAGAATGTGAAAAAGCTATATATACTACTCTCAATAAAAATGACTATTGGGATAGATATCCCATTATTATTGAAGACCTTATTAACGTAGATGTAAATAATGGAAGCAGCTTTCCCAATATTGAATTTAGAATAAACAAAAATGGAAAGATTGAGATGCTTTATTACTGTCTTATGATGGTTACTAAAGAGGGTGCATTCTATGGCATCGATATGCATGAGGATGTATTAGGAGAACGACTTGCCGCACGAATAATCGACACTGGATATTATATTGCAGAACGATATGCAGCCGCAGGATATCGTGGACATTTTGATATCGACATGATTGCAACAAAATATAATCAAGTGTTTGTGAATGAATCCAATACACGCAACACTGGTGGAACCGATGTATTTAAAGTTGCACTTGAACTTATAGGTAAAGATTTTTTTTCTGATTCCTACGTTATTAGTAGAACAAGATATAAATTAGAAAATATTTCTCGTCCAACATTCTCTAAAATAGAAAAAATTCTGGAACCAATCTTGTATGATAGAAAAACAAAAGAGGGAGTGATGATTACTTCAGAAAATATTATTAAACAAGGACAACTAATCTATAATATTTTTGGTAATACAAAAAAAAGAGCATATCAAATAGAAACCACTATGAAACAATTGCTCGAAAATTATGCATAATAAAAAATCCTCTACACTCTCATTATTTGTATACAATTCAGTTGAGGATGAGTGGAAATTTTATCAGCAAATGCAAGATATCGCATTTAGAGAAAAATCAATTATCGGCTCAAATCGGTTTTCAGACTGTTACATTTTTGCGATGTCAGATGTCCCCAACTGTGTTTATATTTCTCCACGTCCAATTCATATAGATTTTTTAAAATATTTCACATCACTTACTGGATTAAAAATGATAAGCAAAGTACCAAAAAAAAATTCAGAGTTTATTTGTAGAAATGTTATTCAAGATACAAAACTTTTATCTTGGATAATTAAAAGAGCACAAAAAAATAATCAATCTATTACTATTTATTCCTATGCAAATTCTCCCTATTTATATGAGTTAAAAGAGGCGATTGAATCACACCATATTCAAGTGTTACTGCCCGATGCTCCATTAAAAAAACACATAGAAATGGTTTCCTACTTTGGTTCTAAAACAGGTTTTCGCAAAGCATTTCATTCGCATATGCCTTTTGGGTATATATGTAAGTCTCCACTTGAAGCCGCTCAAAAAGCCTCCCTTCTGTATCGAAAAAATAATGGAGTAGTTATAAAAACAGAAAAAGGCAATGCAGGAGAGGGAGTGCTTATATATAGAAAGGGAGATCTACCTCTTCACAAAAATGAATGTGAGGCTTTTATCCTCAACAGATTCAAAAAGGATTCCTATTGGTATTCTTCACAAATTGTTGTTGAGAAATACATTGATAGTTCAAAAGAAAAAAAACAACCTTTCCCAAGTATTGAAGGATATATTAAGCAGGACGGGACCATTACACTTCCCTACTATTGCAACATGATTGTAACAAAAGAGGGTGAGTTTTATGGTATGGAAATGGCTAAAAACACATTGGCACCAAAGGTTGCCAAACAAGTACAAAAAATTTCTTACCATATTGCAACAACTTATGCAAAAAATGGGCTGAGAGGAAGATTTGATATTGATTTTATCTATGATGGAAATAAACTCTATGCAAACGAATCAAATGTACGCTGTAACGGTGGCACAGATACCTATTTTATTGTAAAAAAATTAATTGGTGTAGATTTTTTTACTAATAGATATGTGTTAGCAAAATATATTGATCTTACGATAAAGGGAAGAAAAACATTGAAAAAAGTATTAAAAATATTAAAACCTTTGTTGTTTAGTAAAAAAAAGAGATTGGTAATTGTTATTAATTCTGAAGCGGTAATTAGACATAAAGGACTTTCCTATATTACTATTGCAGCTTCTAAAAAAGAGGCTTTTATTGTTGATCAAAAAATTAATAATTTAATACAAAAATACTCTTGACATTTGTATCAAATCAGTAATAATTGTGCTTATCTATTACATGAATATAAAGTAAATTAAGAAGACATAGATCTTGGTTGAAACTCCACAAAAAAATATTATATGAAAAATAAACTGAGACTTGCTTTCGTCTACAATATCCGACATAACTATCCAGATCCTAAAAATGAAAAAACTCAACTTGAAGCAGATTTTGATGATCCAGAGACAATTGAGGCGATGATCAAACACATGAAAGAGTGTGGATACCAAGTACTTCCCATTGAAGCTAACGAACTTGCATATCTCAAACTATATAAAAATAAAGA
>JAPLYR010000134.1:0-738 GCA_026395455.1 Candidatus Roizmanbacteria bacterium
TACATTCCCATGCTACAGCTGAATGGAATTTCGCCGGTTTCTTTTGGAGTAAATTCAAAGACTTGTTCTTTTTCAGTTAACAGAGTTCTAATATTAAGTTTGTCCACAATTAGACTACTTGCACAAGATGGATAGATAGATTTTATGTACCACTTTACAGGGATATCTTTTTTAAGTGTGAATGAATTAGGTGAATACCCCTGAGCGTTTTGTATCATATGTACCACCTGTATTCCACTTTCCATTTTTACATTTTGATCTTCAACTTGAACAGTATTATTTGTACTGTTTTTTTTGAATCCTGCTAAAGTCAGTCCGTTTGAAATATTAAAGAGCGCCATTGCGATTACAATAAGTCCAACAATTTTAAAAAAGAGTGATGACTTCCCTTTTACAAAAGAGGTTACTCCTCCAAGACTTAACAGTCCAGGCGCAGTTCCTATTGCAAACACCGCCATGGTAAGTGCACCAGTTATAAATGACCCTGTTGTCATTGCATAGAGTTGAATTGCTTGTGTGAAACCACATGGTACAAAAAATGTTAGAGCACCCATTATGAGCGCACTTTTATGTGAATATGATTTACTTGTATGCGTTGATACTCCAAGGAATTTACTTACTCCTTTTGGTAATGTTAATGAAACTGCAGAAAGTTGTGGAAATATATTTATAAGCTGAAGTCCGAGTACTATCATCGCAATTCCAACTAACACAATAAGCATTCCACTCACACTTATG
>JAPLYR010000134.1:759-3568 GCA_026395455.1 Candidatus Roizmanbacteria bacterium
AAGAAGACCAATAACCCCTCCCAAAACAAAGAAAGAAATAATTCTTCCGACATTAAAGAAAATATGTGGTATGAATTTTTCACCAGTTGATGCATTTGGATTGTCTTGAGTGAAGCGACTTGCTACGCCTAATACCAACCCGCCTACAAGAGCCATACATGTTGAAACACCAGCTGTTACCCCAACAAGAAGTACAACTGGAAGGCTTGCAAAGTTGTATGACTGTACAAGATTTAAATCAAATAGCCCTAAACTTTTTGCAATGTAGTAAACCAGAATAAGAATAACAAAACTAAATCCTAATTCAATATAGTCATTACTATTTTTTGAAAATAGCGTTAATTTTTCCGTTGTCCCCAGTTCATATCCAGCTTTTTTTACTGCATGCACAACATCACCATGATTGAGGTCTTTTCCTTCATAATGAATGGTTGCAGAACCAGTACTGTGACTAATATCAACAGAAGAAACACCGTTAATTCCTTTTAATTCATCCTCAATAAGAAGCTCGCATGACTTACAGTGCATTCCTTTAATTGAAATAGTTTTAGTATTCATTATTTATTGGCTAAATTGCTAACCTTCAAGATTTCCTCAATCATCTGGTCTTTTCTTTTTTGGTTATTAGTACCCATTGCGTGCTTAAAACATGAATTAAGATGGTCCTCCATAAGTTGTTGATGGGCAGATTTGAGAAGTCCAATAACAGCTAAGTTTTGTTGCATAATATCGATGCAGTACTCGCCATTTTCCATCATTGCAATTATTTTTCCAAGAAGTGTATGTGCCTTTTTATAACTGGTTAGAGTTTTAGAATTGTCTTTCATATTATATTTTACCCCTACCTGGGGTATAGGTATAGGATAGGATAAAAAAGAAGAGATGTCAAGGGGGCATTAACTTAGTTGAAGTTACCTAGGTTATTTCTCAGTTATGGTTACTGAAAGCATCTTAACTGGGCTAACTGGGGATGAGCCCTCACCTTCTGGTTTTGTTGGTGCTTCAGCAATCGCGTCTACCACATCAAGTCCTTTAGTAACTTTCCCGAAAATAACATAGTTTTTTGGTAATGGATTATCTTTATGCATGATAAAGAATTGACTTCCATTAGTATTAGGACCGGCGTTAGCCATAGCTATCGTACCACGAGCATATTCACCGTCAAATTTTTCATCATCAAATTTATATCCTGGTCCTCCACTTCCGGTACCGGTTGGATCTCCCCCTTGAATCATAAATCCCTTGATTGTTCGGTGGAAAATAACATTGCTATAAAACTTCTTTTTTGCAAGAGTTACAAAATTATTTACTGTAATGGGTGTTTTATCTGCATATAACTCAATTTCAATATCTCCCAAGTCTGTTTTCATACTTGCTGTATATTTCTTTGTTTTATCTATAGACATTTTAGGTTTTTTCATATCATCATTTTGTGGAACTTGAGTTACTTCGTTTTGTGCTTGTTGGACTCCTTGTGTAACTTGAGGAGTACCATATTCTGCCATTTGATCTGCTTGTTTACCAAACTGATCAACTAAAGTAACAATAATACCGACAAATAATATCAAGAATGCAGCGATAATTCCAATGCGTTTCATAGGCTCTGATAACAATTAATAACCTTTAACATATATAATATACAACATATGGATAGATTTTCTTCATCTAAACTTGCAGGTGTTTCAATTGCAGCATCAATTTGCACCATTACCCTTAAACTACTTGCATTCTTTTTAACAAACTCAGTAAGTTTACTTTCTGATGCTCTTGAGTCATTTGTGAATCTTATTGCAGCTACTATTACTTTTTTCATGGTACGCCTTTCTCTTAAGCCAGCAGATGAAACTCATCCATATGGACATGGTAAAGCCGAATACATTTCAAGCGTTGCTGAGGGATTTTTTATTATTGTTGCCGCTGGTGCCATTATTTTTACTGCAGTACAAAGACTTCTCAATCCAATTTCACTCGATAAACCAGGATTAGGACTTCTTTTTTCAATTGTAGCGTCACTCATCAATTTGGGTGTTGGACTTGTGTTAATAAAAAATGGAAAAAAGAGGCATTCACTTGCGCTTGAGGCAGATGGTCATCATTTGATGACGGATGTATATACTACTGCAGGAGTGCTTGTAGGACTTATTATCGTATATGCTACACGTCTTTATATTCTTGATCCCATTATCGCTATTATCGTTGGTCTCAATATTATTTCAGCAGGATTTTCTATAATGCAAAAATCTTTGAGTGGATTTATGGATTCATCAATTGATAAAGAATATTTAGATTTTGTTAAGAGTACGTTTGCAGAATATAAATCTCAAAAGATAGAGTTTCATGGAATGCGAACACGTCAATCTGGAAGTAGAAAGTTTATCTCTTTTCACATGTTAGTGCCAGGAGCATGGTCGGTTACGCAAGCTCACTCACTCGCTGAAGAAGTAGAGAAAAAGATTCGCACCTCTATACCTCAAGTTACAATCACAATTCATATTGAACCACTTGAAGACCCAGTTTCATGGGAAGATACAGAATTGGATAGAAAATAACGAATGAAAAAATTATCTCTAGCCCTTTTTATTATTGGTTGTCTATTGCTCCTTTATTCTACACAAATACCAGATAAAAAGATTAATGCAAAAGTTATCTTTATCAATCAGGTCAGAGGAAATGAATGTTGTCAAAAAGGGTCATTAGAGTTTACAAAGCGTCAATTGGAGTTATTTAAAAAATTCTCCCTTCCTGCAACTTTTGTGTTACGGTATGATGTACTTAAAAATAAACAGTATTTTTCTCTTCTTAAACCGTA
>JAPLYR010000085.1 GCA_026395455.1 Candidatus Roizmanbacteria bacterium
CTCAAATGAAGAATAGTATTTGTGTAGAAGTATTCATGCAAAAAGACCTGCTAATCCTAATTCTTGAACTTTTTTTTGAATCAAAATAAAAAGAAGGATAGCCATAATGATAAGAGTGATCGTGATTAAACCGAAGAAAACTGCATTTATATCAAATGACTCATTTGAAGCGTCTTTCTTGGCATCGTTTTTTGTACGAAAAGCAACAACATCTAGTGGTGTAAAATTCTGATTCATACAGTTTTATTGTATCACTTCTGCGGTTGTAATCCATCAGGTGTTGGAAGAGGTTGCTCTTTTGGAATCTGAGTTTCCGTTGGTGGTTTTTGTTCCTCTTTTTGTACTGGTGGTGTTACAGGCGCATCAATGTCAAACTGCTCTTGAACTTTGCTTGATCCACATGATGAACAGATAATTGTTGCATTTGGCACAACTTCAGTGGTGAAGCGTGCTGCACACAAATTACATAAATATTTCTTTCCTTGTTTTTGTTCTTTTTTCTCTAAGAGTGTCGCTTTTTGAATGTTGAATACAAATTGCTGCCCATCAAAGTCAACAACAACCTCATCTCCTGGGTTTGCTTTTTTCTCAATGATAAGGCTCGATATTGGATTTTCAACTATGCGTTGAATTGCACGACGCAATGGTCTTGCTCCAAAAACCGGATCAAAGCCTGTTCTTGCAATTTCTTTGATAGCTGTTTCAGTATAGGCAAAACCCATATCTTGATCTTCCATCGCTTTTTGGACACCTTTAAGTTGTATTTTTCAAGCTCTGGACGGAAAAATTTGAGCATTTCATTCATTACCTTTTCTTTGAGCGATGCAAACTTCTTTTTATATACTTCTTCATCTATCTTATGTTTTTCTTCTACATGTTGATCAAGTGGTAAGTCTGCTCCAAAATACTCATTGATGGACTTTGTTTTCCATTGCATTTCACCTTGTGTTTTTGTCCACACAGTTCCTCCTACTGCTACAACTTCAACTCCAGATGGTGAAAACGTGTGAATATCCCAATATGCAATTGGTAACTGACCTTTGTCTGCGGTCTGGTCAACGAGATAGTCTCTTAAAAATCCAGTTTGCCAATCATTTGTATTAAGCTTTCTTCTCCAGTAACGATCTTTATAGGTGACAATTTCTTGCTCATCTGGACTAAATGCGTGGGTCTTCAATGCTGCTGTTGGAAGTTGCTCATCTGGCGCATCTGGAAGTGCATTTATGACAACTCCTTCTTTAAAGTAGGTTATAAGATTTGAGTGTTCCCATGTTTTTGCAGTTGTAGAGGTCTTAAAGAACACCTCTCCTGCTTTTGTTATCATCTCAACACCTGTTGAAGACATTGCGTGCGTATCAAATCCATGCATTGGGAGTTCTACTTTTTCTGGAGGAGGTGGTACTTCCCCTTCAACCACCTTCACTGGCATTGGTTTTACCTCCTGCCCTGCAAAATAATCAAGTAGCATTTTTTCAGCCCATTTCCCAGTAGCTTCTTTTTCAAGAATTTTACTTCCTATTGTTACTATTTCTCTTCCTCTTGGTGAGAAAGTGTATGAAGTTATGGTTGGTGGTTCTTCAATTTCTACTTTTCCACCCTTCATTAACTCTTCCTGGATTATTTTTGATCCTAAGTTTGAGGTACAAATAACAACAACGTTTTTAAACGATACTACATGTCCCTTATTATCAGTAAGTCGACCATCGTCAAGTATCTGTAAGAGAATATTAAAAATATCTGGATGCGCTTTTTCTACCTCATCAAAAAGGACTACTGAATATGGCTTTCTTCTTACGGCTTCTGTCAACTTTCCACCCTCTTCATATCCTACATATCCAGGAGGTGCACCAAGAAGTTTAGCAACTTCGTGTTTTTCCATATATTCGGTCATGTCAAAACGAATCATCGAATCTTCACTTCCGAATAAAATATCTGCCAATGTTTTAGCAAGTTCAGTTTTACCGGTACCTGTTGGACCCATGAAAATAAATGATCCAATTGGTCGTCCTGCAGATTTAAGCCCAGCTCTTCCTCGTCTTACAGCTTGTGCAACCGCACTTACCGCTTCTTCTTGTCCAATAAGGCGCTGATGCATGATATCTTCAAGTCGTGCAAGTTTATCTGTTTCGCTTCCTGCAATTTTGTTAACAGGAATTCCTGTCCAACGGGATACAATATCTTTTATCATCGCAACAGTAACAGCTGTTGTTGTTTGGGCTTTTTTTGTATTAAATTCATCCTTTTTCTGATTTAAATCTGCCTCAATATCTGAAAGTTTTGATTTGATAATACGTACACGAACATTATCGCCCGATTTTGTTGATTCAATACTTTCCTGTTGTAATTGTTTAATACGTTCTTCAATGGACTTTATTTCTTCAGGGAGCGAAATAAGGGGAAGACGTACAGCTGATGCAGATTCATCAATTAAATCGATTGCCTTGTCTGGTAAAAATCGTTCACCGACATATCTCTTTGACAATCGAACTGCGGCTTCAACTGCATCATCTGGAATCTGTACGCGGTGGAATGCTTCATATTTACCTTTTAATGCCTTCAACATTTTAATTGCTTGCTCTTCAGTTGGCTCAGGAACAACAACTGGTTGAAATCTTCTTTCAAGTGCTGGATCTTTTTCAATATATTTTCTATATTCAGTTAATGTGGTTGCTCCAATAAGTTGCATTTCACCTCTAGACAATGCAGGCTTCAATAAATTTCCTGCGTCGCCTGATCCTTCTCCACCTGCAACAATATTGTGTATTTCATCAATAAAAAGAATTATTTGTCCCTTACTTGCTTTTACTTCGTCAATTACGCTCTTCATACGCTCTTCAAACTCACCCTTATGTGATGCTCCTGCCATAACACTCATTAAATCTAATCCAAGAATTCTCTTATTTAACAGTGGTTCTGGCACTTGTTTATTGACAATTTGTTGTGCAAGCCCTTCAATGATTGCGGTCTTTCCAACTCCCGCTTCTCCAACCATTGCTGGATTATTTTTACTTCTTCGAGAAAGAATATGAATAACTCGTTCAATAACTTGTGATCTTTCAATCACAGGATCAAGAAGTCCTTGTGCAGCACGCGCAGTAATATCAATTGTGAATTGTTCAAGTGAACTTTTTTTCTTTTCTGCTTCTTTTTGATCGGTCAATAGCCCTTCTTTATTTCCAGTAATTTTTTTATTAAGCTCTTCTTTTTTTAATCCAAGTTTTGCAAGTGCTCGTGCGCCAATTCCTTCTCCTTCTTCATATAGTGCAAATAAAATATGTTCCGGTGAAATAAATTCAAATCCAAGCTTACGGGCAATGACAAGCGAGTTATCAATAATTCTCTTAAGTCGAGGTGACATTTGAGGAGGAACTGCTTTTGGTTGTTCTCTCTTGTAGGTCTGCGCAAGTTCTGCCTCAATTTGTTGAGGTTGAACCTTCATTTCCATTAATAGTTTATATATCTCTCCATCTGCCAAGAGTCCATGAAGCATGTGTTCACTATCTATAAATGCAGATCCCAATTCTTTTGCTTTTGCTTGTGCGGTTACAAATACTCTATTTGATCTTTGTGTCAAATGAGTCATCAGATCAAGATCTGTTCTCTTTTGAGTATTCATCGTGGAATTAAGTGAAGAACCAAGTGGTTTAGTGGCGTCACCTGGTTTTACAGATTGAACTGGTTGACCAGCAACTGGTGCTACTGGTTGTTGTGGAACAGTATTTTTATTTTGTGGAGCATTTGGAGTTCCTACTGGTTGTTGAGTTTGTAATAACTGTTGAATCCTTTGTTGTTCTGGTGATAACACCTTTTGTGGAGGTGCTCCAATGCCATTATATGCCTGTCCTCCTTGTGGGTTTCCAATCCCGTTATATGCGCCTGTTTGGGGCTGTGTGACAACTTGTTGTTGTGTTACGACTCCTGGTTGTTGAGGAACACCTGGAACCGGTGAAGTTGTAGATGGACTTGCATTCGAGTTGTTATTTTTTATAAAATCAAAAAAGCCAGACATAAATTCATTATGATGAATAAAATGTCTGTTGTCAACAAATGATAAAAAAAATACTCCCTATTTCTATTTTTGTTCTCGTCCTCGTTTTTATTATCCTTCTTGGTCTTCAAAATATGATTAATAAAAGTGGGTCTCAGGGCACCTCTAACATCACTCCCACCCTATTTCAAGGAAGACAGACAGGTGGCTCAGCTCCTCAAACTGGAAAATCATATTCAACATCAGTAAAACAACTCACTTCTCAAGAACTTCAAAAAAAACTTCCTATTATTGCTCCAGATTTTACACTCGACTATTCCAATAGGCTCCAAAAATATGTCGCAACTGTCGCAGATGAAGAGGCAACAAATTCATTTAATGATTGGATTGATCAAAATCCAAGTTATGGCGATGAGCTACAAGCACAAAATATTATCGTCGCACAACAATCGGTACAAGAACTCAACGACGCACTTGATGTTGCAGATAAAAATAAGATGACACCAGAAAAAAAAGCGGTAGATGATGCAAAGAAATTTACATCACTCTTAAATACAATTGTCAATCTTCCCCAAATATTATTACAATCTTCCTCTTTAATGAATGATTCGCCTACTCCTACCAAATCACCTGTAGAGCCTACTCCAAAAAAACAGACTTCGAATCCAACTCCAAGTAAATCATATACTTATTATTCACAATGTAGCGGTCCTTATGACTCCAATCCACTCCCAAATGGATGCACCGTATGTGAAGCTGGATGTGGCCCAACAAGCGTTGCCATGATCCTCTCCTCATATATCGATAAGTCTCTCACACCTCCAAAAACAATAGAAATGATGGATAAAGCAGGAGTACGAATTGGTTGCTATGGCTCCTATATTTCCGAAATATATTCATATTTACGCAATCGCGGAGATTTAAAAGTTTCAGACTTTATTATTCCTTCAGAAAAAGGTCTGACTGCAAAAGATGTTGCAAGAGACTTGCAAGGGTACACAAAATCTGGTTGGACTGTTTTTGTACTTGCGAATTTTAAAACAGATGGAGGTGGACATTACTTTTGGGTTACTGATGTAAATGATAGTGGAGATATTCTTGCTTATGATCCCTATTATGGAAAACAACAAACACCTCCAATCAATGAAAATAGATATACACCAGCCCCCTATTATCGTTATGCATTTGCTGTGAAAAAATCATAATGTCAAAATCTGCAATAAAATTTTATGTAATTCCAGGAGTCATTGCACTTTTAATAATAATAGTTCTTCTACTTATTCCTATAAATAATAAAAAAACTGAAGTAAATAATTCTCCAATCCCAACAATAGGTATCACTTTGCCGACTAAAACTCTTATACCAGACACTACTATTCCTCCAACTCTTATCCCACCTCAGCCGTTTACAGGTGCAGAGATCAATCAAGAGCTTCCTCAAGATTTGAAGACTGTTGGAGAGCAAAAAACAGCACTACGAAGAATTACTCCCCTTACACTTGCATTTGGAACGATCGAGTTTGACTACGTAAATGATATTTTTCTTGTACGACTTGCAAAACCAAATGATCAGAGTACTCAATTGTTTGTAATATGGAGGGAACAGAATTATCCTGCACTCACAGACAATAAATTCATTTTTAATTAGTTTAAGATATCCTCATAACATTAGACTTTACAGTCTATATAGACTTGTATACAATGAATTATGCTCCGTATTTTTAGAACCATTGTAGATTTTGCAAAAAAAGCATTTCTAGTTGTTGGTGTCTTCTATATCATACTTGCTATATTTGGAAATGTAATAAATAAAAATAGACCTCAATATGATACAAAAAAATTCATTGCAAATAATCAAAAACAGATATATTCAGTGTTATCTGATAAATCATTAACTCAGACAAAGGCTGGACAGTTAAAATTGCTATTACATCGTCTTTCAACCTGTACTTTCATGGGAGAATTGTGTACTAATACTCCTTCTGATGATCCTAAATATTTCAAAACGAGTCTTGTTGGTCAAGTAAGTAGTTTAATTTCATTAACCTATGTTAATCCTCCTGCGTCGGGAGTATATTGGGTAAATAACACATTACAGAATGCAGGTTTAGTTCCTAATACCTATGCTGCCGAAGGTGCAGGATTTGCAATGATTAAACCTCTGATGAATCTTTGGAAAATATTTCGTGATATAGCTTATCTTCTGATCGTTCTTGTACTTGTGGCTATTGGGTTTATGATTATGTTCCGCATGAAAATAAATCCGCAAACAGTTATTTCTGTGGAAAATGCACTTCCTAGAATTGTTGTTTCGTTACTATTAATCACCTTTTCATTTGCTATAGCAGGCTTCCTTATTGATGTAATGTATCTACTAATCGTACTTATTATTGGTATTTTAAGTAATAACAACACCTTCTATGACGCAAACCAAATGCAAAATACATACTTACAATCCGACTTTGCAACTTTATGGAACTCTATAATTCCAATCCCCGCCAGTATGAAGGGGTTTATCGGAATACCGAAATTTGCATATATTGGTGATGCGTTTATGGCTCTACTTCCTGAAGAGATTAATGTATGGTCTCATATTATTGCGAGTGTGGCAGGAGTGGGTTTTGGAACCTATGGGGTTGTGCAGATATACAACTCATCCGGATTAAGTGATGCATTGAATAATATTGTATTGCTCGGAAATGGATTAGGAGGTGCTCTTAAAGCACTTTTTGGAGGAGTCTTATTGGTAATAATACCACTCATAGTATGGCAATTAATTGTTCATGGTCTCGGTTTTATTATTGGGTTTATCGTAAGCTTGGCAATCCTTGGAATGCTCTTTAATATATTTTTTCTTCTCCTTAGATCATACATTCAAATAACCTTATCTATTGTTTTCTCTCCTATAATACTTCTTTTTGAAGCTTTACCAGG
>JAPLYR010000094.1:0-3851 GCA_026395455.1 Candidatus Roizmanbacteria bacterium
CTTGGTGCTCCCAATGTGACAATGGTAAGGACCTGAGTGTCTCCTCGTGAGAATAATGCTGATCCATGAATTCGAGGAAGAATACTTACCTCTGATGAAAGTTCTCGTACTTCATCAATTCCACGACCGTCTACTCGTTTTTTAAGTAAGATATTGTCTCGGATGACTTGTTTAGTCATATAGTCAACACCTTTTGCAATTGTTTTTTTATCAAATTCGTCAGCATGCTTTTCTGAAACAGCGTTTACCACTTCTTCAACTGCTGCTTTGTCTTCAAATTCCTTTTTTGCTTTTTGTGCAACAAGTGCTTCGATTTCCTTTTTGAATTCTTGTTTTAGAATTGCGAGCAACTTTTCGTCAACTGCGGAATCTGAAGCATCGTCTTTTTTATTGCCAACTGCTTTTGCAAATTCCATGATAAATGCGATGAGTTTTCTATTCTCAATTTTCGCAAGCTCAATTCCTTGTTCGATCAAATCTTCTTTGAGTTCTTCTGCACGAGTTTCAATCATGACTACTTTTTCTTCTGAAGATGATACGACAAGATCAAGGACTGAAAATTTTTGATCCTCTTCTGTTGGATTTACAATAAAGGTGACTTCACCATTTTTCACTGCTCCTACGCGAGATGTTGCGATAGGGCCCTTAAATGGAATTGTTGCAGCTTGTAATGCAGCTGAAACAGTGAGTGCTGCAAGAATATCAGGTGAGTTAACGCCATCAATTGACATTAACGTAATGATAATCTGTACATTTTTCTTGTACCCTTTTGGAAAGAGTGGTCTAATTGATCTATCAATAAGACGACCTGTTAAAACAGCCTCATCAGATGGTCGACCTTCTCGTTTAACCCAACGAGATCCTTTGATAATGCCACCAGCATACAGTTTTTCTGCATACTCTACTTGAAGTGGAAAATAATCCAAATCTTCGCGCTCTGCACCCGCAACTATTGTTACCAATAGACTTGTGTCACCCATGCGACCAAGGACTGCGATTGTTGCTGCTTTTGCTAATTTTCCTGTCTGAAAAGACAGTGTTCTTTTTGCCTGCTCGTTACCGAGTTCAAGACTTTTTTCTATAACTTTCATACGTATATGAATGAATAAATAAATTAATAGTAATTACGAAATAAATAGGATTGTATTAATAATACAATATACTGCGAAGAACAATGAAAGGAAAAATGAATTACCCTGTTTATTATTTTTTGAGTCCAATTTGTTCGATGAGTTTTTTATAGCGTTTTTCGTCTAGTTTCTGCAAATAGTTAAGAATTCTTCTTCTTTTTGCAATGACTTTTAAAAGACCACGTCGTGAGTGGTTATCCTTATTATTCTCTGTTAAATGCTCAGTTAAGCGCAAAATTTTGTGAGTAAGTAAAGCAGATTGTACTTCAGGAGATCCGGTGTCGCCATCCTTCTGTGCGAACATCTCGATGAGCTTCTGTTTATCGTCTGGTAGTTTTTTCATAAGAACACATTATAATAAATGAATCATGAAGTTTCAACATCTAATTCTACCTCTTGCTTTATGGCTCTTGGTTGGTACGAGTATTGTGTTTTTCGTGCCTACATCTCCTCTTGTTGTGGGGAGTGTAGTGCTACTTATTTCTCTTGCATCGTACTTTTCACTGCGAACCGTCAAGCATAACAACGCTCCGATTGTCATCTCCTGCTGCATTGGCATCTTTCTCCTTTCCAGTGTCTTTTCAGGATTTAATCTCATTAATCTCCTGCTCATTGCCGCAATTTGCACCCTTATTTTGATCCTTACCAAGTGATATAATACTCTATGACTTCGAATAAAAAATATATTACAACGACACTACCCTATGTGAATTCGGATCCTCATATTGGCTTTGCACTTGAGATTGTTCAAGCAGATGTTATTGCGCGTACTTGGAGACAACTTGGAAATGAGGTTGTATTTAATACGGGGACGGATGAACATGGACAAAAAATATATCAAAAGGCAATGGAACGGAAGCAAGATCCTCAACAATACTGTGATGAATATGCAAAAAAGTTCAATGATTTAAAAGAAGCTCTCAATCTCTCTTATACTCATTTCATTAGAACAACCGACAAGAACCATGTTCTTGCAGCTGCCGAGTTTTGGAATCGCTGTCTTAAAAATGGAGATATCTACAAAAAGAATTATCAGACAAAATATTGTGTAGGCTGTGAACTTGAAAAAACAGATTCAGATCTGGTCAATGGACAGTGCCCACTCCACCCCAAAAATGTAATTGAACTGCGTGACGAGGAAAACTATTTTTTTGCATTTTCAAAATTTCAAAAGCCGCTTCTTGAGCTATACCAAAAACAGCCAGATTTTGTACTGCCAGAATCAAAGTTTAATGAAATAAAACAGTTTGTTGCTGGTGGATTGCAGGATTTTAGCATCTCTCGATTAAAAGAAAAAATGCCATGGGGTATACCTGTTCCCAACGATCCCGATCATGTAATGTATGTGTGGTTTGACGCACTAATAAACTATATATCAACTGTTAGCTGGCCTGATGAAAAATTATGGAAAGATTGGTGGCCAGGTATTCAGGTTGCAGGAAAAGACAATCTCCGCCAACAAAGCGCTATGTGGCAAGCAATGCTTCTTTCGGCAGGAGTTCCCCTTTCAAAACAAATTATTATTCATGGATTTATCACCTCAAATGGACAGAAGATGAGTAAGAGTCTGGGCAATGTTGTGGACCCCTATGAAATGATAAAAAAATATGGAACAGATGCGGTTCGCTATTACCTGTTACGAGAAATACCAACACTTGATGATGGAGATTTTTCAGAACTTCGTATGAAAGAGCTCTACAATTCTGATCTTGCCAATGAATTAGGTAACTGCGTTTCTCGAGTGACAACTCTTGCGGCAAATGATGGGATTGAGGTAGAAAAAAAACCTTACAGTATAAATACAGAGCATGCAAAACAAATTGAAAAGTTTCATATGAACGATGCATTACTATCCATTTGGGAAGAGGTAAAAAAACTGAACAAAAAAATTAACGAGCAAACGCCGTGGAGTAAGACTCCTGCAGAACGACATGATTTTCTTGTTGAATCGCTTTCCGTATTGTTTGAGATTGGAAATAGACTCTATCCTTTTATGCCAAAAACAAGTGAAATGATATTAGCCGGAACAAGCGGTAAAATTGCAAAAGTTCCCCCATTATTCCCTCGATTATCAAAATGAAAAACTTTTTAAACACCCTTACTCTTAAAAAAAAGCTTCTTATTCTCAGTTTGGCAATATTACTTATAATTGTGGGAATTGCCATCACAACTTATTTTGTGATTTTTAAAGATCTTCCTACAGCTGCATCATTGCGAAATTTAAAGTCAATACCATTTTCTACTCATATGTATGATCGGAATGGAAAAATGCTTTATGAGATATATCGTGACCAAAATAGAACTCCTGTTAAATTAAATGATTTGAAGCCATATATTTATCAAGCATCAATAGCAATTGAAGATAAAGATTTTTATCACCATCAAGGTATTTCAATTACTTCAGGAGTTTTACGTGCCGTTAAAGAACTAGTTCTCAAACAAACACTTCAAGGTGGTTCCACAATCACACAGCAACTCGTAAAGAATGCATTACTTTCATCAGAGCGCACCTTGCAAAGAAAAATACGAGAAATGATTCTTGCTATTAGTGTAGAAAAACAATTTTCAAAACAAGAAATTCTCGAAATGTATATTAACCAAGTCCCCTATGGAGGAAGCGCCTACGGTATAGAGGAAGGGGCAAAAACGTTCTTTGGAAAAAAAGCCAGGGATCTAAGGCTTGATGAGGCGGCTCTATTAGCTGGCTTACCTCAAGCACCA
>JAPLYR010000094.1:3887-8724 GCA_026395455.1 Candidatus Roizmanbacteria bacterium
GAGGCGGCTCTATTAGCTGGATTACCTCAAGCACCATCTTTATACTCACCATATATCAATCCTGAGTTAACGATAAAAAGAAGAGATGAAGTACTCACAAAAATGCGTGAACAAAAATACATTACAGAAGACCAAAAGAAAAAAGCAATGGCTACTCCTCTGGCAGTTATCCCACTTAAAACAATTATGCATGCCCCCCACTTTGTATTTTATGTAAAGTCACTTTTAGAAAAAGAGTATGGAGCTGACCTCGTTGAACAAGGCGGTCTTAAAGTAACTACAACGCTTGATTTAGACATTCAAGATAAAGCAGAACAAATTCTTAAAGAAGAGGTAGAAAAAATTCAATATCTTGATGTGGGAAATGGAGCTCTCCTTATCACAAGACCCCCAACTGGAGAGATCCTTGCAATGATAGGATCTGCTGATTATTATGCAACTGGCTCAGGAGCGTTTAATGTTACTACTGCACTTCGACAACCTGGAAGTTCAATAAAACCACTTAATTTTGCAGTTGGCATTGATAAAAAATTGGTTACTGCTGGGACTGTTTTTCTTGATATCCCTACTTGCTTTACAGCTGGCGGTCAACCTGGGTCATACTGTCCTGTAAATTATGATGGTCAATTTCATGGTCCAACTCAATTGAGATTTGCTCTTGGCAATTCATATAATATTCCAGCAGTAAAAATGCTTGCAGTTAATGGGGTGAAGGATTTTATTGCATCTGCATCAGCTTTTACTATAACTTCCTTTGAAGATCCAAAACGATATGGCTTATCTCTCACTTTGGGTGGCGGTGAAGTGAGAATGACAGAGATGGCACAGGCATTCTCTGCATTTGCAAATCAGGGAGTTCCTCGAAAATTAAATCAAATTCTAAAAATAGAAGATCGCTATGGAAAAGTGCTTTACAAGTTTGAAGACCCAAATATTGTGGCAGATGTTAAGAAAGCTGTTCCAGCTCCATCTGCACTTTCGATCCCGGGTAAAAGAGCGATTTCAAAAGACACCTTGTTATTCCTGGAAAAGCAGTATCGGTAAAAACAGGAACAACTGATGATAAGAAAGATAATTGGACAATTGGATATACACCAAACTTCCTCACCGCAGTTTGGGTAGGAAATAATGACAATACTCCTATGAATCAAGCCCTCACATCAGGTGTTACAGGTGCTGCGCCTATTTGGAATAAAGTAATGAGAATGCTGCTAAAAGATCAACCCGATCTCTGGCCAGTGAAACCTGAAACAGTTATTGGAAAACAAATATGTAATGATAGTGGTGGAGAAATGACAAAGGGTGATGATGGGAAAGAGAGTTGTGGAGCTCGTTATGAATACTTTATTAAGGGGACCGAACCAAAAGGCGGCGGTTCATTCAAACAGTCTGTCCCAATTAACAAGGATACAGATAAACTCGCAAGCCCAACTGACGGAAATGTTGAGAATAGAGATAAAACAATGATAAAAGACATGTTCTCAAACTACTGTGTGGATTGTAATCATGCTGGAGATCCATACACAATCGTCAGATTGTAATCTCATCTGCTCCAACTATTTGAGGTTTTCTTTATTGAGAAGTAGTTTTAATGTTGCAAAAAAACGTACAAGAGTATGTTTTATTGGCGACTTCTTCACTCTTCTAAATGAAGAGCTAACCGCATACTCTCTTTTGAATAGCACATTAAACGTGTGATCCTTTTGTAACCGTAGTGCCAAATCTAAATCATCAGGTAAAATAATTTCTTGATTGCAAATAGTTTCATCAAACCCTCCCACTGTATCAAAAGATTTTTTTTTGATTGCAAAGTTTCCTCCGGGAAACTGATATATTCCAAATAGAAGTTTAATTACATGGTGATATAACGAAAAGTAATGAAAGGTATCTGTTGCTAATTTTGGAATAAACCCATCTCTATCATATATATAAGGACCTGATACTAATTGACAGGAGGTATTATTTGTAAATACGTTCATTATCTTTTTCAACGCATCGGGTGGAAGGCGGCAATCTGCATCAAGAAAGTACAATATTTCTGCACGTGCAACCCTCGCCCCAGTATTTCTAGCAATAGTTGCTCCAGGACGTAGCTCAGAAACAAGTTGAATTCCTTTTTCTTTCCACGTTGAAGCAACTTCATAAGTCCTATCTTTGGAATTATTATCAACGACAATTACTTCATAGGAAAAAAGTGGGTCTTGCTTGAAAACAGAAACAAGACATTCATGAAGATAATTTTCTTCATTATATGCGGGGATAATAATGGATATAGAAGGTGCATTCATATGGTAAAAATTAAATCCTAAACATAGCTCCTACAACATACGCTACAGTTGCGGCAGCACCACCAAGGAGTAACATCTCCCCAACCGATCGAATAAACCCTTGTTTCGATACTCTCCATCTCATGATGCCAATTAAAAAAAGAGAAAGTGCAGTCATGAAAATAGAAGCTACAAAAAGAAATTCTCCTTGAAAAAAAACATATGGGATAAGGGGAATAAATCCAAATGTAATGAAGGAACAAAATGTGACAAGTGACATCTTATATGGATTATCCTTTTCTGGATTAGGTAGTTCCAATTCTTGATTCATCATAAAATCAACCCAATACTTTGGATTTGTACTGTAGATAGAAATAAGTTGTTCTGCTTGTGGTTTTGTAAAACCTTTGGTGATGAGTATTTGAACAGACTCAATTCTTTCCATTTCCGTATTGTGAACAATTTCATACAATTCTTTTGCTTTTTCATTTGCATAAACATCTTGTTCTGAACGGGTTGAAAGTAAATTGCCAAGAGCCATTGACACTCCATCTCCAAACAAATTAGCAAATCCAAAAATAAGTACTGATAGTACTGGTAAATGCGATCCAACATTCGCCTGTGCTCCCGCAAATCCTGCAACAACTGCAAAAGTAGTGATAATCCCATCGTTTCCACCATATACTATTTCTTTTAAATAGGCAGAAAGAGGAGTGATCTTATGCTCTTCCTCTAAATGTTTTGCTATATTGATTTCATTTTGATTGTTCATAAAAAACAGTATATACTATTACGTAAGTATGAACGATAGAATTTGTTTAGAAAAAAAACCAATGTATATTGTTTCTTTTTTATTCATTGTTTTTCTCTTTGTTTTACTTACCCAATCTGTTCTGCAAAGTAATCAGGCAAAAAATAGTAGAGCAGCAAACATTGAGGAAACTGCAAAATCTGTTATTAATCCAGCTGACCCTCCATCAGAAGATCAACAGTCTCCAATAAATGAATATAAAGTTTCACTCGATAATAGTGGCTTTATTGAATTATTAGGAACACCGCCTACTATTGAAGAAAACAAGATATATTCTATTTATTTAAAACGGGGTGAGTCGTTCGTGCACATTGATACATTTATAGCAACAAACACAACGATTAGTGAAAGATTTTCATATTGGAATCCTAACACCAAAATAACAAGTGATGATATCCAAAGTGGAACCTTCTATTTCTTTCAAGTAAATTAAGATAAAAATTTCTACTTGACATAATACTAGCATACTAGTATACTAGTATCCATGAACATCAGTAATTACAATACATTTATTGAGGCACTCCTTTCTCTCAAGACAAAAAAGGAACTTAAGGGTTTTCTTGATGGTATACTTACCCCAAAAGAACGAAAAGAAATTCCTGTACGTTTTCAAATTGTAAAACTCCTAAAAAAAGGTATGCCACAACATGAAATAGCGACAAAATTAGGTGTAGGAATAGCTACTGTTACTCGTGGGTCAAAAGAACTTTCAAAAGGTAACTTCTCCAACTGGCGATAAGCCACTACTTCTTTTTTATCAAACCCCTTTTTATTATTTTTTCTTATCACTATGAAGACTTATAATCAACCAGATAGTAATGGATTTTTTGGAGAGTATGGCGGATCTTTTGTTCCTGAACAATTAAAAAAATCATTGCAGACTCTGACAGATGAATATGGAAAAGCACGTAATGATTCTCAGTTCCAAACTGAACTACGATCCTTATACAGAATGTACGCAAATAGACCAAGTCTCCTCTATTATGCAAAAAATCTTACAGAATTTGCAGGGGGAGCAAAAATATATTTAAAACGTGAAGACTTAAACCACACTGGTGCACATAAAATAAACAATGCACTTGGGCAAGCTCTTATTGCCAAACGCTTAGGCAAGAAAAAGCTTATTGCGGAAACTGGAGCAGGTCAACATGGCGTTGCGGTTGCAACTGTTGCTGCATTGTTTGGCATGGAATGCGATATTTATATGGGGAAACGTGATATTGAACATGAAAAGCCAAATGTATATCGCATGAAAATTTTGGGAGCGCGCGTTGTTGAGGTAACTCAAGGTCAACAGACACTCAAGGATGCTGTTGATGCTGCGTTAACTGCGTATGTCACCGACCCAACGGTGTATTACCTCATTGGATCTGTCGTTGGTCCTCACCCATACCTATGTTGTTGCTTGTGTTGGCGGAGGGAGTAACGCAATGGGCGCATTTTATGAATTTATTAATGATATAGATACCAAGCTGATTGCAGTAGAACCTGCGGGAAAAGGTGAATCAACTAGAAAGCACGGGATCTCACTGGGAAAAGGAACTGTAGATATCATTCATGGGTTTAAAACGCTTGTCTTACATGATGAAAAAGGAGTCATATGTGAATCATATAGTGCAGCATCGGGACTTGACTATCCGGGTGTTGGACCAGAAATGTCATATTTAAAAAATAATAATAGAATTGAACTTGAATCTGTAACAGATGAATAAGCGGTTCAAGCATTTTCAAAAAAAAAAAAAAAAGAGGGTATCATCCC
>JAPLYR010000094.1:8744-9612 GCA_026395455.1 Candidatus Roizmanbacteria bacterium
CATCATCCCTGCTCTTGAAAGTGCCCATGCTATCTCATATGGAGTTAATCTAGCAAAAAAACTCCCAAAAGATAAAATAGTCGTCATTAACTTATCTGGGCGAGGAGACAAGGATGTTGAATATATTTATAAAGAATATTTATCCAAATAAATACTATATATTGATGAGCTATAATAATACTATGAAAAACAATTATTCTATATTAACTGGTATTACTCCATCAGGAAGTGGAGAGGTACATATTGGTAACTATCTTGGAGCAGTTGTCCCCTTTTTAGAACTGCAGAAAAAGGCAGATAAGGTTTATTTTTTTATTGCTGATCTTCATGCATTAACAACAGTGCAGAATAAGGAAGAAATGCAACGAAATGTAGAAAACCTCGTCCTTTCGTATTTAGCTTTTGGTATTGATACTGAAAAAGTTGTTTTTTACCGCCAATCAGACATTCCGCAACATACGGAATTACAAAGTATATTAAACAATGTAACGCCTCTTTCCCTTATAAAAAGAGCTCATGCTTATAAAGATAAATTGCAAAAGGGTGCAGATCTAGAAGAGATAAACATGGGACTCTTTAGTTATCCTGTTTTAATGGCTGCAGATATTTTATTATATGACCCAGATTATGTTCCAGTCGGAGATGATCAAAAACAACATATTGAAATAACTCGTGATATTGCAGGTTTTTTTAATAAAACATATGGTGACAGTTTTATCCTTCCAGATATTTTCAACATGAAAGAAAGTGCACGACTTGTCGGAAAAAAAAAAAAAAAAAAAATGAGTAAAAGCTTGCATAATTATGTTGCAGTTTTTGCTGATGAAAAAATTATCAGGAAACAAGTAATGAGTTGTTTTACAGATCC
>JAPLYR010000078.1 GCA_026395455.1 Candidatus Roizmanbacteria bacterium
TCCCTCATAGCCGAATAATTCAGAGTACATATAAGCCGTTGATAAGGGAACAATTGCACACCCAAGGAAACCCGCAACCAAAAGTCCAACTCCAAAGAGTATACCGGCTAAATCTCCTGCAAGAGGTCGAATTGCCATGGATGCCTCCGCTGCATCTCCGATATGAAGACCATTTGCAAAAATCGTCGCTGCAACTGCAACCATCATAAACATAGTAAATGTATTACTAATAATGGACGCGGCAACGACTTCGAATTGAGATATTTTCATGTCATTAGCTGTTAGTTTTTTATCTTTGATAGAACTCGCTATGACAAACTGTCCCCATGCAGTTACAGTAGTTCCCAGTACAGCAACCGATGTATAGATAAGATCAAAACTCATTTTACCTTGTGGAATAACAATAGATCTGAACACATGTCCCCAATCTGGCTTTACTAATACCGCAGAAAACAAGTAACTTAAATAAAAGAGGATAAGCACAAAAAAAAGTCGTTCAGTCTTTTTATATGATGATTTTACAAGGAAGATAAAGAGGAAAACTAAAAGGAGTGGAAGATAAATTCGGTAATCTAAACCAAATAATTGAAGTGCGGATTTCAGACCACTCATGTCCTGGAGTACTACTCCAAAGTTGACGAAAAAAACAAGGAGAAGCATAGCGAGAGAGATTATAACGCCATGTCTTTCTCTAATAAGATCTGCTAACCCTTTTCCGGATGCAAGTGCAATTCGTGCTCCAATCTCTTGGGTAATAAAGAGAACAACAGTAATAGGGATCAAGGTAAAAAGAATCTGATATCCAAACTTGCCTGCTGCAACAGAATATGTAGCAACACCTCCGGCATCATTATCAGCAAACGCTGTAACCAACCCTGGTCCCATGACTGCAAAGAGGTATAGAAGAAATTTTATTCTAAATAGTTTTTTCATTGATTACGTATTCAACCTTGTCTCAATAATATCCGAAATATTGTCAAATGGAATAACACCAATCAACTCTTTGTTTGCATCAACAACAGGAATTGCGTGGAGTCTATATTTTATAATTTTATATACAACCATTTCTAGTGGAGTTTTGAGGTGGACTTCAATTAAATTTTGTGACATAAATTTATAGATTGGAGTATCTTCTTTTTGGATAATGAGCTCGTGGAGATTGCATGCTCCAATTAGTTGTTTTTTTTGATTAACAACATATATGTAGTCGAGCGTATCATAGTCCATCGATGCTTTTCTAATTTTTTGCATAATGTCTCTTGGTGTTTCTGTTGGTTGAACTACAAAATATTCTGAAGATAGTCGCTTACTAATAGGTGTTCTAGTAAGTGAAAGAAGGCGCAAGATTGATTCTTTTTTGGATTCTTCAACAAGTTTGAGAATGTCTTCTCTCTTTTTCTTTGAAAGTGCCAGAAGAATATCAACAGCAATATCAGTTTCCATTTTACTAATGATCCCTGCAGCTTTGTCTGCGTTCCATGTACGAAATAAATCTCGCTGATAATTTATATTAAGATTACTAATAACCTCTGTGGCAAAGTCTTTGTCAAGAAGTCGCAAAAATTTCTTAATATTCATTTCATTTGTTTGCTCAAGATGATCGGCTAAATCCTCTGGACGCATATTCTGAAGTTTTGTTTCCTCTTTTTTAATGCGAATACTACCTCTTACTAAGTCGAGTGGTTGAATATCTGCCCAAGAAAGAAATTTTGATATGAGATTAAATCCAAGAAAATGAATCGCCCTTGTCATGATGTTCTCCACATGAAGTCTTCTTAGTGCTCCAATAAGACCAATGTCTACTCCAGAAATGTAGCACTCATAGTTGTGGCTTGAGAGGTTAATTTGTTCATGAATAATAACGTCATTTGCACGAACAATTTTGTTCCCAGAAATATCAATAACTTGTTTATCGAGAAGATTGCGCTTTACATAGAGCTCATTTTCCTCAAGTTCTGATTGAGTGTAGTATTTAGCAATACGTACTACAGTATTAAATTTATGAATAGCATCTGCATTTATGATTGTTTTAACACCATTTAAATCTACTACAATCTTTGTTACTTTTGGTTTACTGTCTAATAAGAAGATAATGTCATCAAGATAACCGATGAAGATTCCGTCGTTTGTAACGACTTTTTTCCTGTCAAGTTCGGAAAAATAGAGCATATAAAATATAAATGGCTATATACTTAACTATTACATACTCTCTGCTTACTTTCAATATGGATTATACACTATATGTAACGAATATGTATAACAAACTAATGCTTACTATATATGTAACAAAGTATCTATCCAGGGATAAGGACTAAAATCTTCTATTTTCGAATTGAAATGGGTTGATTGATAAGTATTCTTGACATTGTCTTTTCATGGTATAATTACCTAACTATGGATAAGAAATTAGGCGGACTGTTGCTTGTTTTTTTTCTTTTATTCACCGTGTTTGCTTCCTCTATTTTATTTAGTACTCAACTTTCATCTATTACTGGAGCTAAAGAAGATTATGTTCCGAGTGCTAAAGCTTCCCTTCTTTTTGCATATCCACTCCTCGTTAAGGCTGATGGGACAACTAAAAGTATCATAAGTATATTTATCCGAAGTGACAAAGGTATGCCTGTTAAGGATAAAAAAGTCATTCTTACCGCCTCTGTTGGTCAATTGAATATCCCTGAAGTGACTACTGATGAAAAAGGGAAAGCAACCGTAACTCTTACTTCAAGTACAAAAGGAGTCTCCGTCATTGAAGCCATGATTGATGGCAATCTTAAGATGACACAATCATTATCCATTACATTTGAATAAAGACTATGCATAAAAAAATCACTAAGGTTGTTATTCCTGCAGCTGGGTTTGGAACACGCTTTCTTCCACAAACAAAAGCAATGCCTAAGGAGATGTTACCTGTCGTTGATAAGCCAGTCATTCAATATGTGGTAGAAGAAGCAGTTCATTCAGGTGTAGAGAATATCATTATTGTGACTGGTGCAAATAAACGCGCTATTGAAGACCACTTTGATGTTCCAAATGAAGACCTCGTTAAGAATCTTATGAGCGGAAATAAAGAAGCAATCCTCAAGAAAATTCGCAAAATTTCTGACATGGCAAATTTTATCTATATTCGACAAAAAGGTCCCTATGGAAATGGAACACCTATTCTTGCAGCCGAACCAGTAATTGAAGATGAGCCATTTGCGGTGTTGTGGGGCGATGAATTTATATATTCAACTCCTCCACGTTTGAAGCAAATGATAGATGTGTATGAAAAATATGGTGGAATTGTCATTTCAGGAGTAAAAATTGATAAGAAGGAAGATTTAAAAAGATATGGTATTGCAGAATTGGAACATGTAGAAGGCAATGTTCATAAAATTAAAAGAATTGTAGAAAAACCAGAACCTGATGAAGCGCCTTCCAATATAGCAACCCATGGTGGCTATATTTTACCTCCAGATATTTTCAGTGCTCTCAAAAGACTTACTCCTGGCAAAGGTGGGGAAATATGGCTTACAGATGCTATTAACTTACTCAAGAAAGAAGGAGTTCCTGTTTACACTGTTGTCATTGAGAATGGACGGTACTATGACACTGGTAATAAATTTGAATACTTAAAGACAGTAATTGAATTTGCTCTTCAACATGATGAAACAAAAGAAGAGTTTACTAAATTCCTGAAGAGTTTAGATTTGAAGTAACCCTTATTTTGTTGAACGTGATGGTTGGAAAATCTCCCTCATGTTTTCCGGCGGTCCATAGATACCCAGTCTCCAAAATGGAAAATTTCTTTCTGGATTCTTTCCTGCTTGACCAACATATTGCATATCATCTGCAACGATATAAAAATCTTCCATCTCGCCTGCTTTTGCATGATTTTCCTGAACACCAAATTTAATTCCTTTAATTCTTAATCGACGCTTAATTGATTCCATTGTATTGTCTTTCAAACCAAAATATGTCGTTTCAACATAGAATTGATCATGTTCCATTACAACATCTAGACCTGAAATTTTATTTAAGTCAACAGTACCCACAATATTTTGAGGATCTAAATACACCATATTCAAGCCATGATCGTCCAACATATTTCTTTCTAGATTAGGAACAATTAAGGCAGGTGTTATTTGAGAAAGGATGCTCCCATCCTTAAGAAGTATGGGGAGTGTCGTTCTGGGGAGATCAGTTTCAACTCTTCCTACTAAGTCAGCTACAGGTTCGAATCTTTTTCCTTCAAGATGTATCATGATTCATTATATCAAAGCTATCAATTCATGTAAGTTTTGTACAATGAAGTCAGGTTTTGATTTTTTAAGTTCTGAATAGTCATAATATCGTTCATACCCATTTGGATGCATCAGGATACTTTTACTCCCTGCTGTTTTTCCCATTAATATATCACTCTTTGAATCCCCAATCATAATTGTCTCTTCTGGCTTTATATGGAAAAATGTTGTTGCCTTTAAAATTGCTTCTGGATCTGGTTTTGGCTTCAAGACTTCATCTGCGCTAATACTAAGGTCTACGAATGGTGCTAAATTAAATTGAGCAATCATAAGATCAATATACCAACGATATGCGTAGGTAATAACAGCAATCTTGATTCCCTTTTCTTTGAGATGGATGAGCGTTGGTATTGTGTCTTTAAATAAAAGAGCATTCTTCAATAATGTTTTGACGGCATCAAAATAACTTCTTGTAAATTCCTCAGTTTTTTTTGGAACACCAAGTTTCTCACAAATAATATACTCCTTCACTCCAAAGCATTGCTTTATTACTTCTTCGTCAGAAAAATGAAAGCCTATCGTATCAAGAGCTTTATGATATGCCTTAATATAGTATGGGAGAGTATCTGCGAGAGTTCCATCAAAATCAAAAAGAACTGCTTTTATCATGTGTATGTTGAAAATTGTTGTTTTAGTGTCAAAAGACGGGCTAGGATTTATTTTATCCGTTTACGAAGAACGGAAACATTCCAGTACGGATACCTTGTTACGACTTAACCCCCATCGCCGGATGTATCCTCCCCCGATAAATCGGAGTTCAGATATACTCGACTTTGTTGGCTTGACGGGCGGTGTGTGCAAGAGGCAAGAACGTATTCACCGCAGTGTGACTGACCTGCGATTACTACCAATTCCGCGTTCATGGGGTCGAGTTTCAGACCCCAATCCCCACTGAGAATGAGTTTAAGGGATTTGCTTCACTTTGCAGTGTCGCAATACTCTTTGTCTCCTTCATTGTAACATGTGTGTAGCCCAAGTCATAAGGACCATGCTGACTTGACGTCTGCCCCTCCTTCCTCTCCGCCAAAGGCGGAGCAGTTTCTTGTGACAAATTTAACACAAGATGGGGGTTGCGCTCGTTGTCCCACTTAAGGGCACTCCTCACGGAACGAGCTGACGACAGCCATGCAGCACCTGTGCTAGCCTTCTTGCGAACATTCCATGTTTCCACAGAACTGGACGCTAGCATGTCAAGACTTGGTGAGGTTCTTTGGTTTGTATCAAATTGAACCACATGTTCCACTGGTTGTGTGCCTCCCCGCCAATTCCTTTGAGTTTTAACCTTGCGGCAGTACTCCCCAGGCGATCTGCTTAACGGGTTACCTTTCCCACACCTAATCTAACCTTACGGAAAGATGAAGATGCAGGTAGCAGACATTCGTTTACGGCTAGGACTACGCAGGTCTCTAATCTGCTTCGCTACCCTAGCTTTCGTGTCTCAACGTCATTTTCCTTCCAGTAATCTGCCTTCGCCATTGGTGTTCCCCAGAGTATCAACGCATTTCACTACTCCTCTCTGAGTTCCGATTACCCTTGAAGAAACTCTAGTCATGACAGTCGTATCCCCAACTCACCGTTAAGCGGTGAGCTTTAAAAGATACCTTATCAAACAGTCTACACGACCCTTTACGCCCAATAAAACCGGATAATGCTTGGAGCCCACGTATTACCGACGCTTCTGGCACGCAGTTAGCGGCTCCTTTCTCGGAGGGTACCGTCAAACCGTCTTACGACGATCTTCTTCCCCTCCAACAGTAGTTTACGATAAATAATACCTTAATCCTACACGCGGTGTCGCGCGGTCAGGCTTTCGCCCATTGCCGACTATTCCTGATTGCTGCCTCCCGTAGGAGTGGGGGCCGTGTCTCAGTCCCCCTCTGGCTGATCATCCTCCCAGATCAGCTACCCGTCATAGGCTTGGTAGGCTTTTACCCCACCAACTACCTGATAGGATACAGGTTCATCCCTTAGCAACCGGTAAAGGCTTTTATTCACCAAAAAGGTGAAACCATGGAAAATTACCCCCGGTTTCCCGGAGCTATGTTCCACTAAGGGGCAGATTCCTATATATTACTCAGCCGTCCGCCGCTCTTCTTCAACCTTGCGGTCAAAGAAGCGCTCGACTTGCATATCTCAGGCACACCGCTAGCATTCATCCTGAGCCAGGATCAAACTCTTAAAAAAAACCGATTGGACCCTACGATCTACGATCGAGGTTCCTAACCCGTTTTCTGCACCAAAACAACGACTTTTCAAAGAGCAAAATTCAAAAGAAGCAAGATTTATTCTACCCTGCTGCTGGAGAATTGTCAAGCGATATTAATTTGCGCTGCCTTTACATGTTCAGGAGAGTCTGCGATTTTCAATAAACCATATATTGTAGCCTCGGATGAGTGTTCAGAGACATGTACATCAACCTTCAGTGCATCTCCAATAAATTCGCTGAATCCTGGGATGAGTGCGGCTTTTCCTGTTAGCAATATTCCTTCCTGATATATATCATTCACTATTTCTGGTGCTGCCACCTCAAGGAGCTCTTTAATCGTATCGATTATAAGCGAAAATGTGGGGGTAAGTGCCT
>JAPLYR010000023.1 GCA_026395455.1 Candidatus Roizmanbacteria bacterium
GGCGGACACACAATATTCCAATATATCCTTTCGTAAGTAATTTTCTGTGACTAAGAAAATCACTGACCTAACCTTACGTAAGAGTTATCATCTAACATTACATTTAGCAAACATCTTGGCCAATGTTTTACGAATCTAAATTTTAATGACTATCACGCTTTCAAAAAACCTAACAGTATCGATGCTATTGTTGATTCATGGCAATATGGTATGTGCACAAGAGATTACAACAAATTCTCAGCATGACCATGGAGCACTGACAGCTATTAGCAATTTTTATTCTGATATTGATATGCATGTTCGCCTTGCCACTAAAAGCAATGCTAAATCATGCTCAGAGGTGCGGTGTACTTTGAATGCTGCATTTGATGCCCAAGTGCAGCAATTGGGTGAGCGCTTAGCAGTAACCGCTTATAAAACCTATCCTGACCTCAGAGAGAGCGTCGACAATTTTACGTTTATTGTTGCAGATAAAAAAGAACCATGCATGACTTCAAGTGGTGCGGGAAAAATTGTGATTTTTCGAGGTATTCAAAATCTAGAATTGAGTGAAGATGCTATCAGTTTTATTTTAGCTCGGGAAATGGGACATGTGATTGGACATCATCATTTCAAGAATACTTCCACTAAACTTATATTCTCTGTATTGGCAAGCGTCTTATTCCCAGCAGTATCACTTTTTAGCAGTACTTCAAACGTTGCGGCAACAGCCACAACCACTTTAACCAGCGCAGCTTCAACAACAACATCTTACTTAGGCTCGGAAGTTGCCATATCGCAAGTTAAGCCAAGTCAACTAATTGAAGCTGACAATATTGCCATTAATTTACTGGCTAGACAAGATTGGGATATGCGCTCAATGGCAAGTATTTTAGAGCTTGAAGATTCGGTTGATACCAATGACTGGCTCCATGACTTATATAACACGGTACATCATCTTAATGAACTAATCATTACGGAGGATGCGAGCGGACCTAAAACGGGAACGTTGTCTATTTGGAAGGAAGATAGTATTTCCCAGCAATAATAACTAAGAAAATTGCCTGTTAATTTCTCGCATTACCAGTTAGGCCGGAATGCACGATTTTTTTGAAATATACTTTTTTATTGCGTCTCTTGATAACTCACGTACATCCCTTAAAGTGACTTTCAATGCGTCACTCCCACTATCTAGAAAAGCACCGAAGTGGTTCGGTTGCCATTTTTTTAATTTAACGCTTAAGAATTTCTGCTCCTACCTCATTCCAGTACTTGGAAAAACGTACCACCCCTTTTGAGTGCAACTTTTGTTTTGTTGTTTCCAGGTAAATTGATTGCTCTTCAACATAAGTGACATTGCACGCAGATAGCCGTTTTCTTAGTGCTGTATTTGGCGTCATTTGTGTCTCAACGCTACCTACTTTTATCTCCCTAAGAACCTCTAATGTGTCCCCAGCCCAGATTTCTACTTCTGGCATTTCAGCAAGACAATCACCCAAAAACTGTAATCTTTTTAAATCCCAATCTTTGTATAGTGCTTCATCAAAAACAAATATTTTTCTTTGGCTTTTAAGATATAAAGGGCATTGTGGCGAGAGCATTTCATCATGAAACAAAATAATATGTTCAGTTCCAATCAGCTCAATATTGAAGAAGGTATGTGGCGAGGGCGTTATTTTTGCTGGAGCTGTCGTTGGTTCAAACAAGCTTAGATTTAGACTTTCATAGCTGCCTTTAAATGGACAGACTGCCTTGCACTTTTCACATGGTTGATTGAGGGTATATTTGCTTAAGTTTTCTTGATTGAAAAAGTAGGGTTTACTTCCAAAAGTGGACGCTACCCATTGCCATGAGAGTGAGTTGGAGGCTTCGTCACCGTCGAGTAATAAGTCATGCATCCATTTGGAAGCAATTCTCCAGTCAACTTTTTGCCAATGAATCAGATAGCTTGATAA
>JAPLYR010000071.1:0-14632 GCA_026395455.1 Candidatus Roizmanbacteria bacterium
ATAAATAATGACGAGTGATTGACCTTTTTTTATCGTACTTACTTCTTTTAAATGTTCAACGATTTGTGCAATACCTTTTGCTGAAACAAGCTCTCGTGTGTATGGGGTGAAATGCGATACTGGTTGTACTCCATAATCAACAGTAAGCATGTCTCCAACTTTATTGTTTGATACCATTGCGTAAATAGGGACATTAGGACGATAACGAGAAAGCATTCGGGCAGTTCTTCCTGTTTCTGTAAATACGACAAACCCTGATACTTTATTCTTTTGATCTTCTAAATTGCGATAGATATTGTAGGCAGCCTCACATAATAGCTGTTCATTATCTTCAACACGAAATGTAAAATGCTTTCGAGTATCAGCGCTGAAGCGTGACTCATTTGATTTCACGATATGCTTCATCATTGTTACTGTCTCGAGTGGATATTTTCCTGATGCACTTTCTGCAGAAAGCATTACCGCGTCGGTCATATCGAATGTCGCATTTGCAACATCTGAAACTTCTGCTCGAGTTGGGAACGGAGCATCTATCATTGTCTGCAACATCTGTGTTGCTGTAATAACGGGAATACCTTTTTCAATACATTTTTTTATCATTATTTTTTGCCAATAAGGTACTTCTTCCAGTGGTAATTCAATACCAAGGTCTCCACGTGCAACCATAATACCGTCGCTGACTTCTATGATCTCATCTAAATTATCAATGGCAGATTTTGCTTCAATTTTAGAAATAATTTGCGCAACTACTTTATACTTTGCCATTTCTTTTCTCGTAACTAACACGTCATCTGCTGTGCGTGCATAAGAAAGAGCGATATAATCAATTTCTGCTCGTTGTGCCATTTTTAAACCTTCAAAGTCTCGGTCCACGAGAACTGGGAAAGGGAAGTTGGCTCCAGGAATGCGAAGTGATTTTTTATTTTTTAGAAGTCCTGCACGATTACATTTCAGGATTACTTCTGGTTTTAATTCCATGACGGTAAATGAAAAAGCTCCATCATCTGCAATTAAGTGTTGTCCAACTTTAAGAAATTCAAATAGGTCGGGATGTGAACAGGAAAAACCTTTTTTCCCATCAGAAAAGACAGATTCTCCAAGTGTCACAAGCTCTCCTACAGAAACAGTAATGTTTTCAGTTGGCATGTTAATTCGTATTTCTGGACCTTGAAGATCAAGAAGGGTACCAATGTGTACCTTCATCTTTTTTGCAACCTGTTTTACACGGTGAATGCGGCTCGCATGCCAGTCAATAGTGGAGTGTTTAAAATTAAACCGAAACACATTTACCCCAGCGGTAATAAGTGCTTCTATTTGTTCTTCTGTTTCACAAGCGGGACCTATTGTTGCAACAATCTTTGTAAGTTTTTCCATAGTTATCTATTATACAGGAAATGGAGGCAGGAAAAACCTTAAATTCTAAACCCTAAACGCTAAACAAATAGAGCAAAATCTTAAACTCTAAACCGTTTTGAATTTAGGATTTGAAATTTGTTTAGATTTTAGAGTTTAGTGTTTAGTATTTATGTGGTATAGTATTTGAAATCAGCCATGAGAAAGCACAATATAAAAGATCTTATAGAACAAGAAAAGCTCCTGTATCTTGAAGTGGAACAACTTCGTTATCGCCTCTACCTTCATGACGCTTCATTGATCTTTGGATTTTTTTCAGCGTTTTACTTTGCCTACCAAGATATAAAAAAACTATTTGTAAAAAATGTAAGCAATAATCCTGACATCAAGACAAAAGAACTATCAATTGCATCACTCAGAAAAAAGAGTAAATCGCTCACCATGCTGAGTCATACTCCTTATGCATGGGTTATATATCTCGCACGAAAAATAAAATATTCCATACCTCGCAGAATAGAGCACGACCCGCGAAACTCTATCGAAGTAGGGAAGGATCCTCATGAGACACTGCTCATCTTCGGCTCAACCAACGGAACAGATTTGCAATCTCGCTCGGTACAAATTGCACAAAACCTTTCTGAAAATAATAAAGTGATTTATGTCGAAGGAGTATTTGATGAAGGAAATAAGTCAGGGTTTCGGATAGTAAAAAATTCTGAAAACTTTCTTATTGTTCGCCTTATTGCCCATAAGTCGCTTCACTTAAATTATCAACAACCAATACCTAAAGAGATTATTTTTATTAAAAAATCTCTCCACCTTTTTAAACTTAAAACGTTAAAACTTTCTCACTTTCAAATATATATTCACCACCCATTCTGGGGAAGTATTTTGCCAATCAAAAAAAATTCATTTATTTTTGATCATTCCGACAATTTTGCAAAAATAAGTAATACGGCAAAACATATAATTCACTTAGAAAAATTACTAGTAAAGAATGCTTCAAAAATTACTGCCCCACACGCACAACTTCTCAGAAACAAAAAAGATGTCGTCATAAAAAATGGAGTCGATTGGGAACAGTTTAAAGACACCTCAAAGATGATTCAAACATGTGATGTTGGTTTATGTTGGATCAAAAAACCAGTTATAGGATACATTGGAGTACTGGATGAAAAGATAGATGAAGTACTCTTGGGCAAGCTCGCAAGCGCATTTCCCACGGCATCAATTGTATTGGTAGGTAATACCGATTATCGTCCCATTATTGAGGTCGCAGAAAAATATCTCAATATCTTTCCGGTTGGAATACAACCCTATAAAAAACTCCCCCTTTTCTTGCAATCATTTGATATTATCATTTCGCCACTAAAGCCTTTTGCCCAAGGAGTTGCCGATCATCCCGAACTCCCACTTTACCTTGCCTCAGGCAAGCCCATCTTGGCAACTGCGTCAGTTAACAGAGGTCAATCTTTATACAGCAAACAGTATATATATTTCCAAAAAAATCATACAGAATGGGTATTGGCGATTGATGAGGCGTTGAAAGAAAAGAAGAGAAGTAAAAAGAAATATCTACGAATCGCAGCTGCAAAAAAACTTTCTTGGAGAGTTCATATGTGAGATTCATCTACCAGTCTTAACACATCTAAATGCGCAATATTGTCTTCAGTTAAATCTTGTGTTGGCAAATCAATTTCATTGTGCTTGTCCTTTTCAATATCCTCCATTAACTTTTTACAATGTTCCATTTCTCCAGAATTTAATTCATATACTTTTTTACTTCCTGTATATTTCGCTTTTCCAATACGGTTGTATTTTACTGACTTCTCTTTCTCAGAGGTGTTTATCCGTAAAAGATATGCATCATCAAGTAGCGCCATTGCCTCTGTTTGAAAATATATCACTTCTAATGTGTCCTTTGTCTCTTCATTCTCTTGTGTGGCGATGGAAAAATGAACTTGGCAATCTGGATCAAAATATCTTTGTTTAAGCCACATCCTATGTACATTAGCCCGTTTCTCTATTATGGCTCCATTCTTTGTTATGGTATAGAGATCATATTGTTCTTCGGTTCCGCGGTATCTTTCGTTTGCAATAACGATCTTATTTTGCATTGCAGAAGTGAATTGAATACCACTCTGTGGGGATAATACATCCTCTCTATTTTTATGGAGAAATCCAAACCGTTGCCTCAGTTGTCCCATGTGTTCAGTAAGCCCTGTCATGCAGTATTGTATTATCCTCATACTCAATTGTCTAGAGTATACAAAATAACTAATTAATATAAAATAAAGTATAAACTCTAAACACTAAATCCTAATCAAATGGAGCAAAATTCTAAACTATAAATAAAACTGTTTAGGATTTTAAATTTGGAATTTATGGTTTGCTTAGAGTTTGAGATTTGTTTAGGATTTAAATTTTAGTGTTTAGGGTTTTGTATTTCTTGCTATACTGAAATAATGTCCTCATCTGTTACTGTCGTTATTGTTTCTTACAATCAAGGTCACTTTTTACGTCAAGCCGTAGAAAGCGTACTCCATCAGACAAAACACGTAGATAAAACAATTATTATCAATAACGGTTCTACAGATACAACAGATGCAATTGCACGTGAATATTTAGAGTTGTATTTTCCGTATATTGAATATTATTCTTATCACCATAATAGGGGACAGATCGCGGCATATAATAGAGGACTGGATTTAAGTAAAACTGCCTTCACTACTTTTCTTGATGCAGATGACGAACTTGATCCCACCTATACTGCAAGAATGTTACATCAATTCTCCATTGATCCATCAGCTGCGATAGTATATTCCAACACTCTCCTGTTTGGTCCAAGAGAACGCTCCTCTTGGCTAACCTATCCGCCTGAATGGAGAAAAAAAGAAGGAAGTTCCTATACACTCCATTATCCTTCTTACTCAGAAACTATTAAGTATTTATTAAAAAAACATAATTACATTAATAATGTTGCACTTTTTAAAACACAACTTGCACGCGACGTAGGCGGCTTTGTTGAACATGATTTTTTTGATATCCATCATTTCCTGTGGTATCGACTTCTTGATGCAGGACATTTGGCAGTCCATTGTCCTCATGTCTTATATAGATATAGACAATATTCTATTGAACAAGAACACTGCAAATGGATGGTAAGAAAAACAGATTCTTCCAATATTATTGACCAACATATTCTCTATTTTCAGGAGGAAATAGAACGTCTCAAAGGTTCTCCTTTTTATAAAACAGAGCAGGTGTTGGCTCGACTGGCAGATAACTTCAAATGTGATTGTGAAAGATGAATTCTTCCAGAAACATATTTGACTTTCTTAATAAAAAGCATATAATGAGGCTCTTATTATGGCAATGGCACACAAATTGGAAGCCCCTACATTCAAACAAAGTCTCCCTGTATACGGCGTAGTTGATGGTATGTTTTATAGCTATGACTCCTTTATAGAAGGTTTTCAATGTGCTTTTAAACCAAACAAAAACTTATATGTTGAAAATACTCAGTTTAAAAATGGTGAAGCATGGGTAAAAGTTGTGGTAGGAGACAAAGGGTGGGAAAGTGATCTTGCAGAAATGCCACGGGGAAGAGCGATTATTCCATTTTGGATTTCAACACAATTTGGTGAAGAGGCTCATGTAAAAAGGACTGTGGCGAGAGTAATAAATGCACTAACAAGAAGTGAAAGAGACAGACCACCGCTCGTAGATCAGGCAATTGGTGTAAGTCCGTATACTGAACTCAGACAAGATAAAGACGGTTCTGGGGGAGGACCAGATGATAGAGAAGTTGGGGAAGCATTAGAAGCAGAGTTAATTGCTCGAGATTTGATTGGGCTGGATAAGTTTCTTATTTTAGGAGCGCACAGTTTTGAAGGACTACAAAAAATTAAAGAAAAAGTACCCGACGTTTTACCAGTAACTGCAACCCCTTTGTTTGCAGAGCACATACAAAATGAGCTATTTCAAAAAAAAATTATTGACCCAAAAAACACCCGAATAGTTGCCCTTGATAAGGGAAGCCTTCAACAATGTATTATGCTTTCCGAACAGTTAGATCTCCCACCTGATGAGCATATAATTTCATTTGATAAAAATAGAAAGGGTCATAACATGGTTGGGGACCTTATGCTTCAATATGGAGATCCAAAGGATATGGTGGGGAAGGACATGATTATATATGACGATATCATTGACACATTTGGATCAATGAAGGAAACATGCAAAGCGCTTCGAAATATATATAAATGTAAATCAATAACTATAATTGGAACTCATGGAGTTTTATCACATCCTGCACGTGGAAATGCTATTAATTCTCTTGATGAGAATGGGAATCACCAACCAATTGTCGATCGAATAATTATGTCTGACTCATTGGTAAGGGCAAAATATGCATTTAAAGAGATTGATAGAGTTTCAATAATCCCCGTAGAAAGTATGCTCGGAAATATGACTCAATTTTTTGCAGAAATGACTGCTGAACAAATGATGGGAAACGAAATGACCCGAGACTATATTCTTGACCCACAAGACAAAGAGCTTGTTTGGGAAGACTTCAAGGAAAGATATGCCATTAAAGACAGAATACATCTACCTATAGATCAGAAATAAACCTCTTGTATTAGGTTCCTTCTTTCCAGCTTGCTAGATATTCTTTTTGTTCTGCGGTAAGTGCATCAATTTCTACTCCTTCACTTTTTAATTTAATGCGTGCAATTTCTTGATCGACTTCAGGTGGCAATGCATACACTCTATTTTCAAACTTTCCTTTGTTGTCCCACATATATTCACTTCCCAATGCCTGTCCCGCAAAACTCATATCCATAACGCTTGCTGGATGTCCTTCTGCACTTCCAAGGTTTACTAATCGACCTTCTGCAAGTAAATAGATTTTCTTTTTTCCAATGACGTACTCTTCTACAAATGGTCTCACTGTTCGTATACTTTTTGCCATTTTTTTCATAGCAACTTTGTTTATCTCAACATCAAAATGTCCAGAGTTTGCAAGTACTACTCCGTCCTTAGCTGCTTTTATATGAGCAACATCAATAATATGTTTGTCTCCTGTTACGGTAACTACAATATCTGCGATAGCGATTGCTTCCACAAGTGGCATAACTCTATATCCATCCATTCGAGCTTCAAGTGCTTTTACTGGATCTACTTCACAGACAATCACATGACTTCCCATACCTTCTGCTCGACTTGCTAACCCACGTCCACACCATCCATATCCAACCACTACAAAGTTTCGTCCCGCAAGAAGAATATTTGTTGCACGAATGACTCCATCAAGTGTTGATTGTCCTGTGCCATATCGATTGTCAAACATGTGCTTTGTCATGTTGTCATTCACTGCAAGTACTGGGATCTTTAATGCCTTGTCTTTTTCCATTGCTCGAAGTCGAATAACTCCTGTTGTTGTTTCTTCATTACTTCCCACAACTCCTGCTAATAATTCTTTTCGCGTGGTATGAAGAAGACTTACTAAGTCTGCTCCATCATCCATAGTCATGTTTGGTTTTACGTCAAGTACTGCATTTAAATGCTTAAAGTATGTTTTATTATCTTCACCTTTAATTGCAAATGTTGGAATACCGTATTCTTTGACGAGTGCAGCTGCTACTGCATCATTGGGGGAAAGCGGATTACTTGCTGCTAAATATACGTCTGCTCCTCCGGCTTTGAGTGTTCTCATAAGGTTTGCTGTTTCACTTGTTACATGTAAACATGCGGCAAGAGTTACACCTTTGAGTGGTTTTTCTTTTGCAAATCGTTTTTGAATAAGACGAAGTACAGGCATTTCTCTCTCTGCCCATTCAATTAATTGCTTTCCTGCACCAGCTAGTTTTATATCTTTTACGTCGTACTTCATAGAATTAAAAATAAAATAATAAATTTTAATTACAAGCAAATCCTAAACCCTAAACTCTAAATCCTAATCAAATCTTAAATTATAAATCTCAAATTCTAAACAGTATTTGTTTTTAAATTTAGAATTTTGTATTAATTTGTTTAGTGTTTAATATTTAGAATTTAGTGTTTTGTATATGTTTGTTTAGTGTTTAGATTTTAGAGTTTAGTGTTTTAATACGTCTCTTTATCTCTACTTCATTTACCGTGTATTCCACCGTTCCCACATGTTCTACTGCAAAACTTGCCATTACATTTCCCATAACCAGACATTCTCTCAATGATTTACCTGCAACAAGAGCTCCCACAAATCCTCCACGCCATGCGTCGCCCGCTCCAGTTGGGTCAACAACTTTTTTCAGTTTCACAGCTTTAATTGTCATCTCGAGCGAATTTAAAGCTTTTTTGGAGTCGAGAGATCTCAGCCTCTGAGATTTCTCCACTTCGGTCGAAATGACACCACTGCCATCATACCTCACACCCTTTTCTCCGAGAGTAGTAATAACATTAATTCCTTTTTCAACCAATTCTTTTACCGTTGTTCCTAATCTTTTTTCAATCATTGCAATTTCATAATCATTTCCAATGACATACTGTGCATTCATAACTCCTTTTTTAAGAAGTGCATCTTTGATCCATGTAAGAGTCATACCAGGGTCAAACATGTAGGGAAGTTTATTATTTATTACAAATCGTAATGCAGTCGAAAATGGTCTCTCATGTGTCGCCGCAATCACCCAAAAATCATTGCCTGTTTCAGATTTAGAATTTTGCTTTATTTGCTTAGAGTTTAGTGTTTCTAATTTAGGATTTAACGCACACGCCCCGTAGTAGAATCCCCATATTTGATTATCATTTTTATCTGTAATTACTTTACCAGTCGCGGTGTATAACTTTTCATCTTTCTGGACGTATGTGCAATCAATCTTATTTTTCTTAAAGAAGTCAAGCAACTCTCCTCCATCTCTCCCTACCGCCGCCACTGGATATATTTCTATTTTAGAATTTTGCTTCATTTGTTTAGTGTTTAGTGTTTCAGATTTAGAGTTTGCATAAAATACGGTTGTATTACGGAGTGCGTACACAATATTTGTGGTAATACCACCAAGATGTTTAGCTAAATCACTTACTGCAAACGAAACATTAATTTGGTGAAGTTTTTCCGGGTGAAAGTAGTCTTTAAAATGATGAGGAAAGTCCATGATTTCATCGTAGGCGACTGAACCAGCTACATAGATTTTCATAATTTTTTCTTGCCCCTCGAAGCTCAAAAGAGCGAAGTGGGGTCATGAATGGACAAATTGTATCAGAAATAAATTTAAAATCTATCCTCTTTACCACTTGCATCAATATTTTCCTTTCACACCAACCTAAACCATAATAAATGCGGCTTATAAGCCCTTGTCAGTATTATTTCATAGGATTAAACTCTAAACACTAAACCATAAACTCTAAACAAATGGAACAAAATATAAAATTCCAAACAAAAAAATATGACTTAGAAGAGAGGGTAACTTTATTTAGCGAAAATCTTATTACATTCTGTAAAATTCTTTCAATTACGACAATATCCAAACCTCTTATTGACCAGCTCATAAGGTGCGGGACAAGCATTGGTGCAAATTATATGGAAGCGAATGCGTGTAGTAGTAGAAGGGACTTTATTAATAAAGTTAATATTGCACGTAAAGAAAGTAAAGAAACTCTCTACTGGCTTCGATTATTATCTATTCAGTTCCCAGAAAGGAAAGATAAATTGGGAATCCTTTGGAAAGAAACTCATGAAATTTCATTAATCTTAGGTGGCATCCTTAAATCCGCAAAGAGTAAACTTTAGGGTTTATTATTTAGAGTTTGTTTAGTGTTTAGAGTTTAGTGTTTAGGATTTTGTTATAATACTCTTCATGGACAAAAAGAATATCTCTCATTTCCTTACTTTGATTGTCCCTGTCTACGCCCAAGAAAAAACTATTGTCAAAAATCTTCTTCTCATAAAAAAAGCTCTCGACGCCATTCGCTATGACTATGAAATTATTGCAGTGATAGACGGAAAGGTTGACGACACATTTGAAAAAATAAAGGAAGCACACATTGAGAAGGTTAACGTTTTGTTTTATGAAGAAAATAGGGGAAAGTCCTATGCCATCCGACTTGGTATGCATTATGCAAAAGGGGACTACATCATGTTTCTTGATTCAGGAATGGAAATTGACACGAGTGGTATATCAATGCTCTTGGAACATATGGAATGGTACAACGCAGATATTATCGTAGGAAGTAAACGTCACCCCGCTTCTCAAGTGAAATATTCCTTATCCCGCAAAATACTGAGTTATGGGTACTACCTATTTGTAAAACTTCTCTTTGGAGTAGGAGTACGAGATACCCAAGCAGGAATTAAAATATATCGCAAACACGTTATAGAAAAAGTACTACCTCGGCTCGTCGAAAAAAAGTTTGCAGGGGACTTAGAAGTTTTGGTTGTTGCCAACTCACTTGGATTCACCCGAATCTACGAAGCACCTATCAAACTTGACTATGCACTAGGCAATGTTACTTCTGCAGCTACACTGAATGCCATTCAAGGCATATTTATGGATACGCTTGCCATCTTTTTTAGAAGGTATATTCTTAAATACTATAAACAGGCACATACCAAGATTACAAAGCCATCGAATCTCACTGTTTTAACCTTCAAGTAGCCTCAATAATACTTACCAATTTTAGGTATGAGTATTTTATAATATAGGTCATGAAATATATCATACTTGCTGCAGGTCGTGGCAGCAGGCTTCACCCTATTACCCATCACATCCACAAGCCTCTCGTGTCGTTAATAAACGGTAAAACCATTCTTGAGTTTGAGATAGAAAATGTCGCTCAAACAAAAATGTTTGATGAAGTAATAATTATTACAGGTTATAAAGAAGAGATGATCCAACACGTCGTCAATAAAATAAAATCTCCCATTAAAGTGACATGTATCTACAATAAAAACTGGAATCAGCCCTCACCACTTTACTCGCTAGACACAATATCTCGGACAATTAAACTTCATGATGTTGTTATGACGAATGGAGATACTGTCCACACCCTTCCTTTCTTTAATATTTTTAGGATTCGTCACCCAGTTGAGGACATACGTCTTTTTGTTTCCGTCGCCAATCAGTATCAGGGAGATGATATGCGTGTTTCTTTTTCAAACGCTTTAGAAAAAATTACCAAAATTAGTAAATCCCTTTCCTACAACGATACTCATGCAATTTCAACCGGCATGTTGCTATTAAAGGGATATGCAAAACGTGAACTATTTTTACATTATCTTTCCAATCTTTTAAAAGAAATAAAAATCAAACCATACTGGCATGCAATTGTTGATAATATGGTGAAAGACCGTGTTCAAATTAACTTTAGTTTCACTCCCTACGAAACATGCTTTGAGGTAGACTCCCTTGAAGATCTTGTCCAAGCTAATAAACTTATTTAAACTATGAATATATTCAACTCTATTTGCACCGGTATAAGTGAATTACTTCATCTTGTTTTGTATTGGCTTGCATGCACAATTCCAAAACATCCAAACACCTGGAGTGTGGGGGCGTGGTATGGAAAAACATATAACGACAACAGCAAATACCTTTTTGAATATGTGTCTCACTATGAAAAACATATTAATATTGCCTGGATTACTAAAGATAAAAAGGTAAAAGCTTATATCCGCTCAAAAGGGTATAGGGCATATCTTACCTATGAACCTTTTGGCATTTTTCACATGCTTACGTCCTCTATTGCCTTATTTGTTCAAACCAAAGAACACGACCTTTCAGGCTCTTGTATCGGTCCAAAAACAAAGTTAGTACAACTCTGGCATGGATTTAGTTTCAAAAAATATCTAGGAACAAATCCTATACGTATGCCATTTCAAATGAAAGTGCACCCACTTGTTGAGAAAAGTATATTATCACTTGCACTGGTATTTCTTCACAAGAAATATAACTCGCTAAATGACCTTCCATATAGAAATGAATATTGGGAAGAGTATCATCTCATCTGCGCAAAGTCAGCCCGCCACAAACAAAAGTTTCTCGATATTGTCCCCACTATAAAACCTGAAAAAATAGTAGTCGCAGAATACCCACGTACAGATGGATTACTAGACACACACTATTCTTCACCCTTCGTACATAAAATTGAAAAGTTAAAGGCAGAAGGCGCTCGCATCGGTATTTTTATGCCAACGTTCCGTTCCAGTGGATGTTCTGTTCCAGATGTTTATCTTCCAGGAATTGAGAAATTTTCAAAATACCTTGAGAAAAATAACATTCACATTTTTGTAAAACTTCATAGTAATGATGCCTCAAGTTTTATTGAAAATTGCGTCCAATATAAAGCCTTTCATCTTATCTCAAATAATGACATTCATTGGGATATATATCCTGTTTTGTCACACACTGACTTTCTTCTTACTGACTATTCAAGTATTTATTCTGACTATGCACTGTTAGATAAGCCCATTATCTTTACTCCCTTTGATAAGGATGAATACCAAAAATTCAGAGGACTCTATTCAGATTATGACCGTCTCACAGAAGGGAAGAGTGCGGTCAATTGGAATCAAGTAGAGCAACTCCTGGCTCAAATAAAGCCTAATAACACGAAGATTATGCCAGAAAATATTACCTCCTACTCTAAAGAAATGTTTTCTATCATCACAGGCACTTTGTAATAAGAGTCTTTAGTATCATTTGCCTAGAGGCTAGAGTTCAACCCCGTGTTTTGCTATACTTCTCCCTATATGAGTCCGCTTATCTCTGTCCTCATGCCGGCATACAACGCTGAAAAATATATTGCAGAAGCAATTGAAAGTATTCTTGCACAGACATTCAAAGATTTTGAGCTCATTATTTCTGATGATGCATCTACTGATAAAACATGGGATATCATTAAAAAATATAAAGATAAAGATAAACGCATTTTTATAACTAGGAATTCGAAAAATCGATATATTGCAGAAAATAGAAATGTATTAGTAAAACTTGCAAAAGGGAAATATATTGCCTGGCAAGATGCCGATGATATATCTGTACCAGTCAGATTAAAAAAACAATCTCATTTTTTGGAAAAAAATCCTCAAGTTGGAATAGTGGGTGGATACTTACAATTTTTCGATGAAAAGGGTACTAAAAGTATCCGCAAATATGCAACAAGTGATAAAGAATTAAGAAAAAATATCTTTCGTTTTTCTCCAGTTGCCCAACCGACAGCGATGATACGAAGTGAGTGTTTTAAAAAAGTTGGATTATATAATCCAAAATACCCACCTGCAGAAGACATTGATATGTCGTTTAGAATTGGAAAATTCTATGAGTTTGCCAATTTGCCTCAGATAACCTTGAAATATAGAGAGCATCTTGATTCGGCAACTTTTAATAAACTTAAAAAAATTGAACTTTCTACGCTTGAGGTCAGAAGAGAAAATGATGGCAAAAATGGATATAAGTTGAGTTACCTTGATCGACTATATAATTTGTTACAATACGTATCAATATTTGTTCTTCCAGGAAGAATAAAAATTGCGTTATTTAATGCAATTAGAAATTCACACTAAACAATATGGGGAAAAAGTCAAAAATTTATGTGGCTGGGGGTCAAAGTGGACTTGTTGGGACGGCTATTGTTCGTAACCTTCAAAAAAAAGGGTATAACAATATTATTATCAAAAATCGTAAAGAATTGGACCTCATGAATAAAGAACAAGTTGATAAATTCTTTACAAAAGAAAAACCAGAATACGTATTTCTAGCAGCCGCACTAGTTGGAGGGATTTTTGCAAATCAATCACGAAAAGCTGACTTTATATACCAGAACCTTGAGGTGCAAAATAATGTAATTTATTCTGCATGGAAAAATAAAGTAAAAAAACTCCTATTCCTTGGTAGTTCATGTATATACCCTCGCAACGCAAAACAACCAATTAAAGAAGAGTATTTTCTTACTGGTCCACTTGAAGAAACAAATGATGCATATGCAATTGCAAAGATAGCAGGAATTAAAATGTGTCAATCATTCAATGATCAATTTGGCACTAACTTTATCTCAGCGATGCCAACCAATCTCTACGGTCCAAATGATAACTATGACCTTCAGACATCCCATGTTCTTCCAGCTCTTATTCGCAAATTTCATGATGCAAAAAGTGGTAATAAGAATGAGGTGACACTGTGGGGCAATGGTTCACCTTTCCGAGAATTTTTACATGTTGACGACATGGCTGATGCCTGCGTATTCCTTATGGAGAAGTACAATAGTCGTGAAATAATTAATATTGGCACAGGTAAAGATCTTAAGATACGTGAACTTGCCCAACTTGTGAAAAAAATCACTGGATATAAAGGCAAAATCTTGTGGGACGCTACAAAACCAAATGGCACACCAAAAAAACAACTAGACGTCTCGCGACTTTTTGCACTCGGTTGGAAACCAACAATTAAACTTGAAGAGGGAATAGAGCGCGAATATAAATGGTTTGTAGAGAATAAAACATGATTATCATTAATCTCACTGGAGGCTTAGGAAATCAGATGTTCCAATATGCGTTTGGAAGATATCTTTCGTTAAAACATAAAACAGAGTTGAAATATCACTTCACAAATGCACTCTTTAATACTCAGAGAGCATTTGCTCTTGATGTATTTAATATAAAAGCGTCAAAGGCAACTAACAAAGATTTGAGGATGTTTGGAATTGCTAGTAACAGATATATCAACCGCATTTTCTATTTGTTGGACGAAAGATATGGAATTCAGTTCAATCAAAACATTGTGACACAACGATCTCCACATATATTCGCTGACGCACTTCGTAATATCCCTGACAATAGCTATGTCCAGGGTTTTTTTAATGATGAACGTTTCTTCAAGGGTATTGAAGAGACCATAAGAAAGGACTTTACTCCCAAAATACCACTTGATAAAAAAAATAAAAAGATAATCGATGAAATGAAACAGGTAAATTCTGTAAGTATTCATGTGAGAAGGGGTGACTATATTACGAATAAAGCTAATGCAAAAAGTATGGGATTCTTGGGTTTAAATTACTATAGAAACGCTATTAACAAAATAAGTAATACAGTTCAAAATCCATATTTTTATATTTTTTCTGATGATATTGATTGGTGCAAAACAAATTTAACTTCATTAACTAAGAATATTACATTTATTAATCATAATTCTGGAAAAAATTCATATAAAGACCTGCTTTTGATGGCTACATGTAAACAAAGTATAATAGCAAACAGTACTTTTAGTTGGTGGGGTGGGTGGCTTAATCAAAATAAGAACAGACT
>JAPLYR010000071.1:14653-18457 GCA_026395455.1 Candidatus Roizmanbacteria bacterium
TAAAACCAAATTGAAAGTTTTATACCACATACCATATCCAAAAACGGTATATGCAGGCAGATTTATCTATGAGGGTTATAAAGCCGCCTTTAAAAAATCGGGGCATGTATTTGAAACTTTAACTTCAAATCATAATTTATCAGTGGTACTTGATCGATTCAAGCCTAATATTTTTATGTCTTCATTGCATATATATTACTTAAAAGATCTCAATCTTGAACTGTTAAAAAAATATAGAAAAAATGGTCTTTTCTATCTAAATATAATTCCTGCTTGGAATAAACATAGTGAACAATATGGTGTCGATGATTTAAAATCAAATACAAAATTAGTAAGACTCATATCTAGTGGATTAGCAGGAGACGCGTTCTACAACTGGCTAGAAGAAGATAGTGAATTTATGGATGGGTTTGAAAAAGTGACAAAAAAACCTTTTCACACTATTCTACTCGCTGCAGATACATCTAAATATTTTTATGATTATGACAAAAAATATAAATCTGACATCTCCTATGTTGGTCATTATTTAAAGGAAAAAAGAGATTTTTTTATTCGTAATATATTTCCACTTCAAAGAAAACATTTAGTAAAACTGTATGGTCTAGATTGGACATTTAAAGATAGATTATTAGGGGATATGCAAAGAGTCGGACAATTTTTTAATATTGAAATGTTGAAAGGATTGAGGCAATTACCAATGACGATTGATCGCAAAGTATATTCATCATCAATCATAAATTTGAACATACATGGCGATTTCCAAGTTAAATATGGATCTGATATAAATGAACGAACTTATAAAATTTTGGCGTCAGGTGGTTTTCAAATATGTGACAACGTCAAAGTGCTAAGAAAATATTTTAATAAAAATGAATTAGTCATTGGAGAAAATGATAAGGACTATTTGGAAAAAATTGAATATTATCTTAAATACCCAAATAAGCGCGATGTAATAATACGCAATGGTCAAAAAAAAGTGTTAAAATACCATACATATACTAATAGAATGCAGCAGATTATAGACATATATAAACAATACATCTCGGGTAACTTGAGCAAATTTATATGAGTAAAAACATTTTTGAACAATCTACAATTCTTATTACTGGAGGCTCAGGTTCTTGGGGCAACGAATTAACTACCCAACTATTAAATTCATTCAACCCAAAAGAAATTAGGATATATTCAAGAGGTGAGCATAAACAAGTAGAAATGAAAAGGAAATTTCAAAATACTAAATTAAAATTTATCATTGGGGATATACGAGATAAAGATTCATTGAGGATTGCAACTAAAAATGTAGATTACGTATTTCATTTATCTGCTCTCAAACATGTCCCAGTCTGTGAGGAAAACCCTTGGGAAGCAGTAAAAACAAACATCATCGGTACACAAAATATCATTGAGGTATCAATTGAACAAGGCGTTAAAAAAGTTATAGACGTTTCCACCGATAAAGCAGTTGATCCACTCAACTTGTATGGGGTTACCAAAGCCTGTGGCGAGAAACTCATAATCGCTGCAAACTTAGCAAGTTCTAAAACACGTTTCATTTGTATTAGAGGGGGAAATGTTCTGGGCACCAATGGAAGTGTTATTCCGCTATTTAGAGAGCAAATTTTAAAAACAAATCAAGTAACTATTACTGATGAGCGAATGACAAGATTTCTAATGCGTGTATCTGAAGCAATTAAATTGGTGCTAACTGCAGGAATAAATGGAGTAGGCGGGGAAATATTTGTTATGAAAATGCCAGCATGTAAGATTGTAGATTTAGCTGCTGTAATGATAAAAGAATTGGGTAATAATATAACCAAAATAATCAACATAGGTATAAGACCTGGCGAAAAGATTCATGAAATTCTTGTTTCAAAATATGAATCAGTGAACACCCTAGATTTTGGAAAATATTATATAATTTTGCCTCATTTAAAAATAAAAAAAACATATTCATTCTACAAAAATAAAAAGTATAAAAAAATTAATTTTATAGAATACTCTTCAAATATCACTACTCAGCTTACTAAACCTGAAATTTGTAAACTTCTCCAAGAAGAACATTGGCTAACAAGTCATAATGACCCAAATGGAAAGACAGATCTTACTAGATTTAAAAAACAGGATCTCTTAAGGTTCAATGTGATTGAAGGATGGAAAAATTATTTTACTAATAAATGAAAAGAAAGATTTTAGTATTGGGTGCTGGGGGTATGCTCGGATCTATGCTATTTCGTTACCTTTCGGAGAAAATAGATTTTCATACGATAGGTACACTTTCAAAAAATGAGGGGGAAATGATTCCTTTTTTAGTAGATTTTACATTTCGTAAACAAATTCAAACAATTGTCTCACAAATTAAACCTGATTACATTATAAACTGTATAGGATATATAAGACCAAATAAGTCATATACCAGCTTCAAGAATGCTTTACTGATAAACGCTATCATGCCAAAATATCTGTCTGAATATTGTTTATTGAACAATATCAGATTTATTCACATAAGCACTGATTGTGTTTTTTCAGGGAACAAAGGAAACTACTCAGATACTGATTTACCCGACGAATCAAGTATATACGGTATTACGAAATACCTTGGCGAAGCATGTAAACCACCAAATATAACCCTCAGGACTTCTATTGTAGGCAGAGAAGACAAATCAACCAAGAATCTATTAGAGTGGTTTATTAAAACAAAAGAGGAGGTAATCGATGGTTATTCTAAGGTACTATGGAATGGGGTAACAACACTTACTCTTTCAAAAATAATTTACCGGATAATCAAAAAAGAAATATATTTCAATAAACCACTAATTCAAATTGCAAGTGCACCAATGAGTAAATACCATCTGTTACATATTTTTCGTGAGGTTTACAACAAAAAAATTACTATTAAGAAGAATGCAAGTATAAAGAGTAATAAAACTCTTTTAGCTTCAAAAGAACAGGAAAAATATTTTAGCGATATAATTGCGCCATTAGATGTTCAATTATATGAACTAAGAGAATATTTAAATTGAGTTTATAAAAACAAAAATGTAATATGAAAAAGAAAAATAAATTAATGACTATTTGTGTTACAACTGCAAATAGGGCAAAGGAACTCAAAAAGTGTTTAATAAGTCTTAAAAAGAATGACTTAGCAGAAGTTGATATAATCATTGGTGATAATAGTCAAGATGACAAATCAAAAGGAGTTGTAAAAAAAATATTTCCCAAAGCAAAGTATTTTATTAATAAACCTCGAACTGATGAGGTTAAAAATACTAATAAGTGCTTCTCTTTCTCTAAAACACCCTACATATTACTGCTACATGACGATGACATGCTTTCAGATAACTTTATAGCAGAGGTTATAAACGCAGTAAAAAAATATCCAGATGCCGATATTATCTATACAGCAAGAATAATGATTGATCAAAATAGCGTTATTTTAAAAAAACACATAACTAATATACCTTCAGAATATATACATTATAAAGCTGAAAAAATATTGGATCACTATATGTTAGGCAACATTATCACAACTTATCAAGTTCCTTTAATGACGCCTGGAATGATATTTAAAACACAACTCTATAATAAGACGGGTGGATTAAATAGTAAGATTGATACTCACTATGATACAGAGTTTATATATAAAATTTTAGCACTCTCTAAAAAACTTCTATTAATTAATAAGCCAATCTATTTGAGTACTGTATGGAATGGTTTTTCAGGCAGAACTAAATCTTCAGAAAGAGGAGTTGTATATTTTGCACAAAAAGGTGTGATTGATAGTTTTATTGAGTTTTGTAAAAAAAA
>JAPLYR010000091.1:0-4856 GCA_026395455.1 Candidatus Roizmanbacteria bacterium
AGGGAAGAGGTATTTTTGATATACTTGTCGTAATGTACGAAAAATATATCTCAATTCTTTCCGTTGGAGCCTTCATTTTTAACGAAAAAAAACAACTTCTTGTGGTTAAAAAATCTGTAAATGAGCAAATCGATGCAGGTCTGTGGACTATCCCAGGAGGGAAAATATACCCACAAGAACATATTCTCGTTGGGTTACGTCGAGAGGTCTTGGAAGAGGTTGGACTTGAGATAGCTCAACCTCAATGGATTGGAGAAGATGTCTTTCAAAATCAAAATGCGATGTTTCATGCAGAGCATTTTATGTGTAAAACACAGAGCATTTCTGTAGTTTTGGAAAAAAAGTTAACTGAATATAAATGGATTAATGGATTATCTGATATTGAGTCTCTCCCCTTTGCAGTAAATATTAAAAAAAGAATAATTGAAATCTTTACCAAAATAGTATGAAAATAGGTGCACATCTTTCTATTGCGGGCGGATATCATAAAGCTCTTGAAAGAGTTAATGACATCGGAGGAAATTGCCTTCAAATTTTTTCTGCATCTCCTCGAGGGTGGAATAGAGCGGTTCTTACAGACGAGGCAAAACACCTATTTATCGAAACTAAAAAAAAGCTACACATTGATGAGGTGTTTTTTCATGCCTCATATTTAATTAATCTTGCAGATGAAGGAAGAATTGGCGACGAATCAAAAAAATCTCTCATAGCTGAATTGAATGTTGCTTCACAATTGGGAGTAGTGGGAAGTATCGTCCATACTGGTTCATTTAAGGGGAGTCTTCCTGCTATATGGGATGTTTCACAAGATAAAAAATACAGTGTCCTTATTAATAATATACACGCAGTCCTCTCTTCTACTCCTCAAGATACATTTCTTATTTTGGAAAATGCAGGAAACAAAAAAATTGGACAGAATATAGATGAGTTAGCATCCATTATCCGAGATGTTGATAATGAACGATTAAAAATATGTCTTGATACATGTCATCTGTTTTCTGCAGGGTATGATCTGTCTTCTCAACAAAAATTAGATGCATTTTTAACTGAGTTTGATAAAAAAATTGGTCTTAAAAAACTTATTGTCCTTCATATCAATGACAGTAGAGACCCATTTGATTCTGGTCGTGATCGCCATGAAAATATTGGAGAGGGCACTTTGTCGATGGCACCTTTTACATTGCTCATCCATGATAAAAGAACATACAACCTCCCTTTTATTATCGAAACGCCTGGATTTGACGGAAAAGGTCCAGATAAAAAAAATATTGATATTCTGAAGTCGCTACAATAATAAACGTTGAAGGGTATAATAGAACTATGATCTCACTGCCATCCCCTGTGACAGAGTTTATGAAAACTATCCGTGCAGACGGACACGAAGTGTATGTGGTTGGAGGAGCGGTACGCAATCTCTTTCTTGATAAAGCAGTCACTAATTGGGACTTTACTACGAGTGCTACTCCAGAACAGATTCAGAAATTGTTTCCAGATAATTTTTATCATAATACATATGGAACGGTGACGGTAAAAAATGAGGAAATGCTGTTTGAAATAACTCCTTTCCGCAAAGAATCAAACTATACCGACAACAGGCATCCAGAACAAATTGAGTGGGCTAAAACACTTACAGAAGATCTTGCGCGACGAGATTTCACTATTAACGCAATGGCATTTGATGGTAAAGAAATTACTGATTTATATAATGGAAAACAACACATAGAGGAAAAAAAGATCGTTGCTGTTGGGAATCCTGATGTCCGATTTCAGGAAGATGCTCTCCGTCTTATGCGGGGAATTCGTCTTGCATCTCAACTAGGATTTTTAATTGATAATGAAACAATGAGTGCGATGACAAGAAATGCAGAACTCATTACTAAGATCTCATGGGAGCGTATTCGTGATGAGTTGCTTAAAATAGTAAGTAGCGATCATCCCGCCGAAGGTATTCTTTTTCTTAAGAGCACTGGCATTCTCAAACATATACTTCCTGAGTTGGATGAGTGCTTTGCGATTCCACAAAAAAGTCCAAAACGTCACCATGTGTATGATGTGGGAACACATCTAGTAATGGCGCTCAAACATTGTCCATCTCCCGACCCAATTACCCGCCTTGCCTCCCTTCTTCACGATATTGGAAAAGTGGGAACATTTCATAAAGATGAAGAATCAGAACTTATTACTTTTTATAATCATGAAGTTGTCGGTACAATTCAAGCAAAAAAAATTGCAGACAGGCTTCGATTGTCTAATGAGCAAAAAACAAAGTTTGTCCGACTTATTGAATTTCATCAGTTTACTGTCCAAGAAGATCAAACAGATAAAGCGGTTCGAAGATTTATCCGAGATGTTGGAAAAGAATATATACAAGACATGTTAGATCTTCGCACCGCAGATCGTATTGGTTCAGGTTCAACGCCTACTTCATGGAGGTTTGACCTATTCAAAAAACGAATTATTGAAGTGCAAAAAGAACCATTCACTGTAAAAGATCTTAAAGTTGATGGGCTTGATGTCATGAAGGTGCGAAATATCAAACCAAGTAGAGAAGTTGGAGATATATTAGATGCACTTTTTGAAAAAGTCATTAACGGTGAATTAAAAAATGAAAAAGAGATTCTCCTTGAAGCACTAAAAAAATAATTATCCAAGAATAGCTTTCTCTTGACCGATATAAGAAGACTCCCCGTGTCCTGCATTGATTGTTGTTTCTTCTGGAAGTGCAAGGAGTAATTTAAGCGAATTCCACAAATCTTTTTTGCTACTGTATGAAAGATCTGTTCTCCCAATTGCTCCAGCAAATAATGTGTCGCCAGTAAATACTTCCTTTTCTTCAGGAAAATAAAAAGAGAGACCGCCTGGTGTGTGTCCGGGTGTATGGAGAATGTTACATTTGAAAGTTGAAAGTTGAAGATCTCCACTACCTGCAAATTCAATGAATTTAGGAGGAATGATAATTTGCTTATGTCCTAAAAAATGTTCTGCAGTACTCTCCAAGCGATCAATAAGGAACTGGTCTTTCTTGTGGATATAGAAAGGGACGTTAAAGCTCATTTGAATCTCCCCTACTGCCATTACATGGTCAAAATGACCATGTGTACCAAGGAGAGCAACCAACTTAAGATTCCTTCTAAGAACTTCCTCGAGAAGAAAACTTGCGTCATCTGCAGGATCAATGATGAGAGCCTCTCCTTCATGTTCGAGAAGATAACAATTTGCCTGTAATTCCCCTAGTGCGTACGTATTAATTTTCATATAAATGAGAGTGGGTATTCAATCCATCCTTTTGTTTTCTCTCTCACAAGCCAACACCAAACCGATTTCTTTTTTAAATCAAATACCATACGTGCAATAGTATTGCTTTCTCTATTCTTATTAGATGGTAGTTCTGAAATATGCTCAAGTAGTTTCATCATGTCTTGAGCTGTTTTTACGGATCCTACGCCCTTTGTTGCTTCCATAAATCTATCTCTACTATTTCCGCCTACCATTTTTGCTTCAAATTGTGAGAGCGGACTTAAATAATGATTTGTGTGTACAAATGGGAGTTGTGGATGCGTCAAATAGGATTCAGTTCCAGAAGATTCTATATTCACTACTTTGCCTTGTAAATCACAAAATGTATGACTATATCCCATACTCCTTTTTATCGTTTTTAATTTTTCATATTCTATTTTTGGATTGTTTGTTTCAGATAACCAACGAGCAATGATATTTCTTGGAACACCAATTTGTTGATCTGTATGATTGAGCGTATTAATTGTTTGTATAAATCCATGTGAATTAATTCCACATGCCGATCCACCTAAACTGTTTATGTAAAAAAGTTCAAATATCGTCTTGTCCCCAATTGTTTTTTCTAGAACAGAAATCGTATCCTCAAAAAAAAGTGGAAAGTCTTCATTATGACCAACTATCATTCCATCAGTAGAAAAACAGGATGTGCATTTGTCTGGATATGCGTTGAGTTCTTCAAATAAAAATGTTAGCCAAAAACTATCAAAGTCTACATCGAGTCCATGCGCATATCCTTTTAATTCTTCAATATACTGAGGAAAGTATTCTTCAGATACGTGAAGATGTTTCTGTGCATCAATCAATGTTGACTTCTTTGGTGCAATTTTGCGAAGTATCGAAGTATATGTTGTAAGTGATGAAGATTTAAATAGTACAGCCAACTTACTTCCCAGCTCAAAATGAGTTTGAGCTTTTACTTGATAATAATGCGAATGCTTCATTATTTTTTTCTTTTTTCAAGCAAAATCAACAATGGTGTTGCCACAAATGGGGACGAATATGCTCCCGTCACTGTTCCTATCCATAGTGCTGCGATAAAGAAACGAATTGTTCCTCCTCCCATTAATAGAAGTGCAGACAACATGAAAAATATGGTAAGTGAATTATTGATAGATCGAACCATTGTTTCGGACACTGCTTTATCTGAAAGCTCTTCAATGGAAGTACTGCTTTTTGATGTTTTTAAGTATTCTCGTATCTTATCAAAGATAACAATGGTGTCATGCACTGAGAATGACATAGTAGTAAGGAGAGCCGTCACAAACATAAGATCAAATTCTGCACCGAAAAAATAAGAAAGGATTGAGTATGTGCCTAGAAGGACAAAAAAATCATGTCCCATTGCAAGTACTGCAGCCAAAGCAAAATTAAATCCCTTAAACGCAAAGCTCATATATATTAATATTCCACAAATACCTAGCAAGGCAGCAACAATTGTTTTTTGTCCTGTTTCTTTTCCAAGTGTTGGTCCAACTGTTTCATAACGAAGTGTCTGCACATCATTGTTATTAATTTTTTTTATTTCTGTTTGAATATTTTTTTCTTGTTCATCAGTAAGG
>JAPLYR010000091.1:4861-5749 GCA_026395455.1 Candidatus Roizmanbacteria bacterium
ATGTTAAGCACCTTATTCTGCATACTCAAATGAACAACTCTCAGCTTCATTCCGGTAAGAATTTTTTCTACATCCTTTTTTGCAACAGGATTTTTAAGCTGGTAACTCATAGTTGATCCTCCAGTGAAATCAATAGAGTATCTATATCCAAATCTAAAAAGTGAGAATAACCCAGAGCCAATAACTATGAGCGATATTGTCATATAAAGCCATGTATATTTGTGAAATCGAATCATAGGTGGTTACTTATAAAATGTTTGTATTAATCGTTTTGTAATAACAACACCAGTAAATAAACTTGTTGCAACTCCAATACCAAGAGTGAGTGCAAATCCTCTTACCATGCCAAACTGTGGAAGAAATTCCCAGTTTAGTGGATTGAATAAAATAAAGGCAAATAAAGGCAACCAGCATTGTGGTTATATTTGCATCTTTGATAGCGTCTAGTGCTCTTCCAAATCCGAGTCGAATTGCTGTTTTAAAATCTTTTCCCTTTCGTTGTTCTTCTTTAATTCTTTCAAAAATAAGAATGTTTGAGTCGACCGCCATACCGATGGATAATATGAATCCCGCTATTCCAGGGAGAGTAAGAACAATTGGGATTGCTCGAAACATGGCAAATGTAAGCATTCCATATAATGCAAGTGCCCCTGTTGCGATTACTCCTAATTTGCCATAGTACCCTATCATAAAGAAACAGACCATAAATAATCCAACTCCTCCAGCAAGGACGCTTTTTCGAACATCGTCTGCTCCAAGACTTGGACCGATATTGCGCTGTTCGATAAGTTGAATTGGAAGTGGAAGTGCTCCCGAATTAATCGCAATTGCGAGCTTTTTAGCCTCATCTGTTGTAAAGGTGCCAGAAATAACAGCGTTTCCATCAAT
>JAPLYR010000091.1:5834-13995 GCA_026395455.1 Candidatus Roizmanbacteria bacterium
AATTATTTTCTGTTGAACTGTTGGGGCAGAAATTGGCATATAGTCCAAAAAGATACCGACAGGTTTGCCAATATTTCGTCCAGTGATTTCTTCAAAAAGTTTTGAGCCCTCAGAAGTAAATGCGAGAGATACTTGTGGTTTTCCTGTCTCTGGATCAAATACAACTGTTGATTTTTTAATATGCTTCCCGTTCATTCCTGTATCTTTATTAAGTCGTTCTAAAAGAGATGCAGTTGTGGCAATTTTTGGATCAAGAGGACCTTCTTCTATAAATCGAAGTTGTGCAGTTTGTCCAATCAGTGTTACAGCTTGAGATACATTTTCAATTCCTGGAAGGTCAACTGAAATTCTCTGCTCATTACCAGATTTGATATTTTGCACTAATGGTTCTGATACACCAAAATAATTTACTCGCTTTTCAATAATATCTCTTGCGGATGCGAGAGCATCCTTCATATCTTCTGCTTTAACACTTTTTGTATCTACTTTAAATACCAAGTGACTTCCCCCTTTGAGGTCAAGTCCCAGTTTTGTTTTAAATTCTTTCTTTATTTGTACGCCAAGGATGGATGTATTTATGGAAAGTGGATTGATGACGAAATTTACTTTTGATTTATTCACGTTGAATTTAACGGGAATATTTTCTGGCAAACACATACTAACAAGAAGCACAAAAAGTACTAGATAAATAAATCGACGGGTATTCATAAGTTATTTCATGAGTTCTTCTTCAGAACCGCAAATCATAATTTTTGGTGTACGTAAGAAACGCCATAAGAAAGGATCGTTGTTTCGCTTGCGGAATACAAATTCTTCATCAGTCATTACGGTGTAATCAATTTGTCTTCCACTTGTTTCTTCCATTTTCTTTATAAATGCTTCAATCTCAGGAATGATAATCATTCCTACAAGGAGAAAGTATACTTCATCTTTTTTGATCGGCTGCTGTTTTATAAATTTGATAGAAAGAGCTGCAAACTTAATCTTCCCAAGTCGAGGAGCATTTTCATGGACCGCTTGAGGAAACGGACTCATTTTTGCAAATATGCGCAAAAACTCTTCATAGAATATATAAGATTTGTTGAGCGTATAAAACGACTTATTAAGCCTTTTTTCCTTAAAGAGAATTTTTGCTTTTTCAAGAATATCCAATTCTCGCTTTACGGCATTTACTTCTTCATCTACCGCTCGTACAATATTTCTCAAATAATAAAGATCAGTATGATGAGTAAAAAATAACTCAAGAATTTTTCTTCTCGTCTTTGAGGGAATAACTGCAGCCAACATATTCTTTCAAGCGTTAATAAGTAACCGTATTTCCAATAGGTAATATTTCTACAAACACTTTCCCTCGCACTATTGATATTTCTTTATCTTTCTCATCATACCATTTCATGCGACTTTCAGGATCTGCTTTTTTCCATGTTGCTTTTATTGCATTCCCATTTTGGAACACAAGGGCATCTCCTTCACCTTCTAATGTATATAAGATATGTCCTCCATCATAACCGTCATTTGCTGGACTTTCTTTTGCAAACACAACAATGATATTTTTTGCATCCAGTTGTTTCCCTGTATTTTTATCTAAATGAGGCTTCCCTCCGTTGACACGAAGATAGGTATTTTTTGCACTGTTGTAATTCCAGACAACTGCAAAGTCATTTGCAAATGAGTTCCAAAATCCGAGTTGAACTTTATTAGTTGTCCCTCGCTCAGCGGTTTTAGCATCATCAGCAAATTTCCATGATTCAAATGTTTTATCCCATGCAACTCCTTCTTCATCAACATTTGATAACTCTCGTTTTGTTTTTGCATAATCCCACAACTTCGCAGTGGAAGAATATACTGTGTGTTCTGTTGCAACGTTGGGAAGTCTTTCGTAATCTCTCCAATAGTAAGGAAATGGAACGGCAAATTGATCCATATCATTATATGAATTCCATCCTAATTTACGAATAAGTCCAAGTGCATCTGCTTTTGCCCCATTTGCGCACCCAGAGCCAGTTTCCGCGTCACAATTTGCCCCTCCTACATGGCCGTATAATGGATACTCTCCATATTCTCTAAGCATTTTCATGAAATGAACTCGGGCAGAACGAACTGGTCCCATAAGAGATGCATCCTGACAATAAAATAGTGCTAAAAATCGAGTAATGCCTCCTTCTGCAACTGCTTCATACACAACATCTGCTGAGGAAATTCCAGATTGAGGACGAGCCTCCACGTGATTTTCAATCGCAACTCCCAGAGGCCTACGAGTTACCCATTTATTTTTTTGAGCAACAGTCATCATCTGTCCATTGATAGGACATTCTTCTGTTTTTGGCTCAGTTGATTCTTCTTCAGTGAGAGGAGATGCTTTTTTTGTAACGGTTGCTTGTTTTGAGTTTTGCATTACTTGCATAATCCCATAGGTGCTCCCAAAAGAAATAACACCTAAAAGAACAGCCAAACCAATTGCTTTTTTAATATCCATAAGAATACATCTTACAAAAAATTAGTAATAGAATCTATTCTGCTTTTTTAATTGCTTCTAACTCTTCCTGTGTTAACTCGAGAGTTTCTCCTTTTCCTTCCTTTATCTTCTTTGAATATACTCTTATTCCATCAGGAATATACATAAAGTCGAGAACAATACCACTTTTAAGATCGTTTAACAGTGCAATAACAAAACTCTTTTCTCCCTCAGTTTTTCCAAGTGCATGAAACTGTACAATCCCTATTTTACGATACATATGGGTAGATGCAATCTGAAGTTCTTGCACCTTTTTTTTTTTTTTTTTTTGCTTGTTTTTGCTCTTTTCTGCCTCAAAAACTAATAAATCAAGTATTCCATCAATGGAGAGTGCGCCAGATCTTTTAGTCAATCTTCGATAATGGTTTTGTAGCTTTATGACAATGAAAGTGCCTAATACGAGCCATCCAAAGATTAGCGCAAGAACGATGTTTACAACCATGCCTTTCATTTTATCCACTTTACAAAGTGCTGTCAATATGATTACAATTACACCATGCCTAAAAAGACCATGGCGCAAAAGCTTCGAAACAAGACAAAAATGATGGGGTCTTCTCAGACTCTTGCAACTGCTGTTGTACAAAATGAATTTTTGGTAGTGGATCCCATGTTCAAAAAAGACCTCTTGAAGAGTATTGTATTTGCGGTGTTGATAACTGCATTTGAAATTGGATTATATTTTATTTATTATCTTCGTGTATTTGAAAGGAGGTGAAACAAACCTATGGCAACATCAATGTATTGTGTGAAATGTAGAGCAAAAAAAGAAGTGTCTAATCCTGAAAAAGTTACCATGAAAAATGGTAAACCAGCGATGAAAGCAAAATGCCCAGACTGTGCAACCGGCATGTACAAAATCGGATCTAAGTAATTCGATTTATCATCCAAAAAAAAAGCCATTCTGTAACAGGCATGGTTTTTGTTTTGTAAGTGTTTTTATTAAAAATAAATCTTCTCTTATTCTTGCCCGATTAGTTTAAAGGATGAAATTATTTGATTAATGAAGAGTCTATTTTCAGGAGTATCTTCTCCTTCTCCTGTGAAGCTTAATCCTGGTCCTTTATTTGTTAATGGATGTAAATATGTGAGCCAAAGCAACAGCTTTCCATTTGATTTATCTTTTTCAAAACACCCAGAAATGAATCTTCCATTTGCAACAAATGTATCTTGTATTAACGTATTAACTAAGCCACACCCTCCCCCTCCAAACCCATCCCCACAGGTAGCTTGAAATTTAATATTGGGAGAAGTATATGTGTAACTTGAAGTTGTTGCTCCATTGCTTGCATATCTAATCGACTCTACCCAATCTGCAGGTATTTTAAATGTAAATGGCATTCTCCAATTTATATTGTCCTCACATTTGTCATATTGATAACTCTTCCAATTGACAAGTGGACTCAGAGTGGGATTTAGATTATTGGGGGAAATAATAGTTGCTATTGGTAATGGAATATATGTAGGTGTGGGTGTTGTATGAGTTATAGATGTTGGCGCGAGTGTAGGAGTTAAAACTACAGATACATGTGCTGACCTTTTTTGATCTTTAGTTCTAAATAAAAACGATGTTAACCATATCACTGTACAAATCAGTATTAACACACCAAGTGATAAGGTTATATTTTTTGCAATCCTCATAAGTCTTCCCTGTGATGAAATTGGTCTCATTGCAGGGTAGACCTGTTGATCTTTTATATCAGACTCCATACTTATGATTTATACTAATGGAAACTCTTCTATTTTTACAAATTTTCTTCCTTCACTGCTTTTTGAACTCGCATATAAAGTGAGCGCGTCAACTGGATATGAAATGTCTATCTCTGTTTTTTCTAAAATCTTTCTCAGAAGAAAAAATTGTTGTTTTGAAGAACGAGGTGCACGACCAATACAGGTATGAAACACAAATTCTCTTTGTTTTACGAATGTTGGATAAGTTGTTTCAAGAGAATGTACTATTTCATCAATTTTTTTCTCTCTCCTATATGTCATATGGAGAACAAGTTCTGTTGTTTGAAACATATCAAGTCCCGTTCCATACAGTGTAAAGCGTTCTTTATCAAAAAGTGTTGTCTTTATGGAATCTTTGAGTTTTTCAACATCTTCAACCTCTCCAAAAAATTGGAATGTTGCATGATATAGATCAGGATGAGTCCATCTAAAAGATGGATATTTTCTAATCAGAGGAATAAGTTGTTTATACAGAGACTCTCGCTGTGTTTGTGGAAGCTCAATCCCTAAAAATAGGCGCATAGGTTATAAGTTGTGAACTTGAAAATGATGATAAATAAGGAACAATTAATAGCTCAGCGTTAACGGTTTGTGCTAATTTCTTCTTTTGTGATTCTATAGAATCACCTGAAGTAATCGCAATAACCGATGGATGGATTTCTTTAATAATCTTTTCGTAGTCTTCATTTGGATTTTTTAGTAGCGGTAATAGTATTATGTAGTCAACATAGGTAAGTGCCGCTAGAATCTCCGCTCTTTGTTGTTGAGTGTGAACTGGTTTTTTCTTTTTTACCTGCATAATAAATGCATCAGATTCCAACAACAGTATCAACGTCTCCCCTGCTGTACGTGCCTTTTGCATAAAAGATACATGTCCATAATGAAGGATGTCAAAACACCCACCAGCCAATACGACTTTTTTTGTTTTATCAATTTTAATATCCTTCAAAGATTCAAGAGGGAAGATTTTATGATCAAAATTCATTATATAATTATACAGTATGAAGAGTGTACATTTCGTTACAGAACAAACTACGCAAAAACAGAGAGTGCTTATTGTGACAGAAAAAAACGATGTTTTTGTCAAAGAGTTGAAAGCCCATTTGGTCACTCACGATATGAATGTTTTCATCTCTCCACACATTCCAGAAGATTCTCAGCATTTTGATCTTTGTTTCATTATTAGCTTTTCACGATGGTTAAAAGAAAATAATGAAGCCATTCCTACAATATATATTTCATTCCATACTCAAAAAAAACACATCCATAAAATAAAACCTCCTCTCAATTCAAAATTAATAAATATCATCGGTAGTATTGAATATGCAGCATCCCAAATACAAACCATTATCTGGTTTGCTATATCCAAACAAGATCACTCACCTATTCTCACACTTGAATCAACATTTCATCCAGCACCAAAGCCAAAACCAAAAAAAACATTTCAAATCCATTTCCATGTTCCCACCCATTTATATCGTTTAATCGGAATTACCGCTGTATTTTTCTATTTATTTTCCTTCTGGATACCGCTTGGAGTGACAAGTTATTATTCATTTAAAGCTGCAAAGTATATACAGGTTAATAAATTAGATGAAGCAAAAAAAGTCAATGATACTAAGAATACCTCTCTTTCGTTTGCGTCATTTCTTTATAAACCAGTAAGACCCCTCTACCTATTCTTTTCACTTGCCCAGTTACCTGATGATCTGTTTGTCGTAAACACCACAGAAACTGAATTAACACAAACACTCGAACAATTAATCAACGAGTCAAGAACTCTTTCGGGTCTTATCTTACAACCGACAAGAAATCTTGCGACTGCACAATCAGCGCGCGCGCATTTTAATAAAACACAGCAGTTGTTGAACAAGTCAGAAGAGCAGATTTTGACAATTTATCGAAAAGTCCCTCCCTATCTTATCTCAAATAGTTATCGATCAGAATTTCAAAAAGGCATCTCTCAATTACGAAAAGCAAAAAAAGTATTTGCACTTCTACCAGATCTACTTGGTGAAAAAGAGGAACAGACAACACTCTTACTTTTTGCAAACAATATGGAACTCCGCCCAGGGGGAGGATTCATTGGGTCGTATGGAATTTTAAAAACACAGTATTTTGGCATAAAGGACCTTACTATTTTTGCTGTGTATGATGCTGATGGACAACTTACCGCACATGTTACCCCTCCGAACCCAATCCGTGATTACTTAAATCAACCCCATTGGTATTTGCGCGATAGTGCATTTTTCCCCGATTTCTACGATACGTATCAGCAGGCAACATTCTTTTTACAAAAAGAGATGGTCTTAGGATCGTGGAATGGAGCTGCACTTATTACCACTTCAGCTGTGAAGAATATTATTGGAGCGTTTGATGAAGTAATATTGCCAGACTATAACGAACGAATTACCAAAGACAATTTCTATATAAAAACACAATACTATGTAGAACATGACTTTTTCCCCGGTTCTCGCCAAAAGAAAAGTTTTCTTTCAACTCTCGTGAAGCAACTTATCTCTCAAACTGAAACTGCAAATCCCCTCTTGTTAAGTTCAGCTATTGTTGAGGGATTTGACCAAAAAAACATGGTCCTCTTTATGAACAATGACAAGGTCCAGAAGAATCTAGATGAGCTCTTCTGGAGTGGACGGCTTGCGACTCCATTTTGCCCCGAATCGGCTAAAGGAAATTGTTATGCAGACTTTCAATTTGCGCTCGATGCGAATTTAGGAGTAAACAAAACCAATTTTTTTATTGATAGAACATACGATGTTAAAACCTCCATTGATGATTCTGGTCTAATTACCACAAATCTATCTATTACATACTCTAACAACTCCCTTTCAGATGTATTTCCAGGAGGAAATTACAAAAATTACTTTCAAGTACTACTTCCCACCGACTCACTTGTGACTAGTGTGCAAGTTGAGGGACAACAGTTAACTTCATATGATTCAGAGACTGGAAAACAAAAAATGATTGGATTTCTTATTGAAATTCCTCCGCAAGCAAAAAAAACCCTATCTATAACATACAATTCATCAATTAAGTTCAAAAAAGGGAAAGCAACCTATCAATTAGTACTTCAAAAACAAATTGGAGCCCAATCGAATGATGTTCATTTTTCACTAAGTCTTCCAAAAAACGTCAATCTTTTGAATACAAATTTTTCTCCCCTTGTGAAAAATAGCCTAATCCTCTATAATACTGACTTGTCGACCGATCGTGTATTTTTTATTGAATTATTGAAAGAACAACTATGAAAAAAGCTCATGTAGAGAAGAAAAAAACAGTTCTTGATGCAAAATTAAGAACAGTCTTTGGTAAAAAAAATAAGAACCTTCGAAAAGAAGGACTTCTTCCAGCCAATATTTATGGCACACATTTTCCTTCACAGGCAATTGCTGTCAACTATATTGAATTCAAAAGAACGTTCCGAATAGTTGGTGAGACTGGTGTTGTTTATATTAAAACTGAAAAAGAAGAAATCCCAACACTTATCACATCATTACAAAGAGATCCACTTGAAGGTTTAGTACTTCATGCAGATTTCAGAAAAGTTGATTTGAGTATCAAAATTGAAGCTGAAGTACCTCTTACGTTTGTTGGTATCGCACCTGCAGCAAATGCTGGCGGTGTGATTCTTACACAGTCTGACAAGGTTACAGTAGAAGCACTTCCACAAGATATTCCAAACCATATTGAAATTGATTTGAGTGGATTAAAAGAAATTGGTGCAGAAATCAAAGTTGCAGACATTCCAGTTGACGCAACATACACTATTAAAACTGATGCTGATAAGGTTCTTGTCTCTGTAGCCGCACACAAAGAAGAAAGTGTCATCGCAGAAACAACTGCAGCAGCAACACCTGAAGTTCTTACAGCAAAACCAGATGCAGCAGTTGAAGGTGAAGC
>JAPLYR010000061.1 GCA_026395455.1 Candidatus Roizmanbacteria bacterium
AGTTTCCTTCTGCATTTTCAAAATCAATAGGGTTCACTTTCTGTGGCATTGTAGAAGATCCCACTTCCCCTTCTTTCTTTTTCAACTTAACTTCCTCTAACATAATGTAGGTCCACAAATCTCTACTTAATCCGGTCATTATCCCATTGATTGTAAGAAGAGTTTGAAAATAAGAAACCCAATTATCATAGGGCAAAATTTGAGTTACATGAATATTGGGAGTTAATCCAAAAGACCGAACAAATAATCTACTTTGCGCAACCCAGTCTATTGAAGGAAAGTGAATTCTATGAGCGCTTAAATTGCCAACTGCACCCATAAGTTTTCCTTCAAAAGAATAGTTTTTAAGCTTTTTTAATTGTTTGTCAAGGCGCACATAAAAATTTATTAATTCCTTCCCAAATGTTGTGGGAACTGCAGGCTGCCCATGTGTTCGAGCAAGAAGGTATGATTTTTTATTTTGTATGGCGATTTGCTGCAACACATCAAGTAAATCTTGAAAGACTGGGATTATCTCCTGACTATTACATTGAGATAGAGCTATGCTATATGCTAAATTGCCTGTATCATCAGAGGTAATTCCCCAGTGAATATAAGGTATTAATTGTTCTAATTTCATGTGTTTACACATTCTTTGCAAAAAATATTCAATCGCCTTCATATCGTGATTTATTTCTTGTTCAATACCCTTCACTTCATTTGCTTGCTCGGGTGTGAAGTTAATATACAACGAACGAATATCTTTGATCTGTTTTTGAGTTAATTTTGGCGCAACTTTATTTTTTGATAAGAGAATAAGATATTCAACCTCAACTCGTATACGATATTGAATATATGCAAATTCAGAAAAATAATGAGTAAGACTTGTTAGTTGTTTTTTATATCTTCCGTCTATTGGAGTTATGTTTCGAAGAGTTATTTCATCTTGTTGACAAGCATGGAAGGATTGTTTGTTTTGTCTATTCTTTAATGACACGACAGACTTATTTAAACAAATGAAGTTTGCTTTGTCAAATGAGTTCTTGATTATATTGATATAATTGCATGAAAGATATGAATATAAAAAAAGTTGATCTCAGAAAAATTACATTTGGCATGACCTCAGCTATTGTCACGGGTATTGCGGCAGTTGGAACACTCTTTGCAAACCCAAATGGTAAAATGCTCGTCATTCCTTCCCTCCTTATTTTTGCCATTGCAGATAATATTGCCGATACGTTTGGGATGCATATATATCAAGATTCGGAATTATTGAAAGAAAAACAGGTGTGGATGGGTACTCTTTTCAATTATTGTGCGAGACTCGCCGTGTCACTCCTTTTTATAGCTATTTTGCTCATTTTTCCAACAGTAACCGCTGCAATAGTATGCGTTGTTATTGGACTTTTCCTCCTTACTCTTATAAGTTATATCATTGCAAAACGGAGAAAAACGAATCCAGTATTTATGATAGTTGAACATGTAGGACTTGCCATTGCGGTACTTACATTAAGCTCAATTGCAGGAAATATTATCCGCTCCCAAATTCGTTAATTGATATAATTCTTGTATGTCAGATTTTTCTACAAAAGAAATCTTTTTAAACTGCCCCCATTGCGACACGAAATCATTTGCACTCAAATTCCCCTTATGTGACACTGATAATTTTTTTGTAACATGTGACGTACATCCACTTACAAAAGGACATATATTAATCATGCCAAAAAAGCACTTTTCTTGCTTTGGAGAATATCCAGACTCAATAGTTGATGAACTCGTCGCTCTCTATAAAAAATGCTCCGATTTTTTAGTCAAAACATATGGTTCAGTGAGCTCTTTTGAACATGGAAAAATTGGTCAAACAGTATTCCACTCACATATCCAAATGTTCCCCTACTTAGGATCTGAAAAAGCTATTATTCCCGAAGGAAACTCTTTTCTGACCAAAATACAGACCATTCTCGATCTGAAAAGAATTTTTAAAGAAAAAGATATGTACCTCTTTTTTTCTATTGGAAAAAATATGTGGACGGTTGATACAAGTATAGGAAAACCTCGCTTTTTTAGAGATCGATTTGCACAAGCGCTTCACAATCCTAAAAGAGGAAACTGGAAAGAAATGCACGCCGATGTTTTATTGATGAAAGAAGCAGAAGAAGATATATTTGACCTTCTTGATAAATGGAATCGAAAATTTAAGTCCTCTTAAGTAATAATGCAGGAATGGTTGCTACTAATGCAAATCCTGCAGAAAAGTGAAAAGCTGCGATGATTCCAAATTTATCGGATAAAAATCCAAGTATAAATGGGGCTGTGGTACTTGCTAGACCAACAAAAATAGCATTTAAACCAAACGCTTTTTCCATTCCTTTGTGATGATCAACAGATTCAGCAATCATCGTTATAAGGACAGGTGATGTCCCCTTCGTAAAAACACCCAAAATAACAGAGGAGGCAATAATGATGGGGAGCGCTGTAGCATTTGATAGGATCACTATAAAAATAGCCATACATATTTCTGAAAAAATAAACACGTTTGTGTTTCCAAAGGTGTCAACCAGTCTTCCTAAAAAAACTTTTCCTGCCATATTGCCGATAAAAAAAGTTGAGGTAAGAAGACCTAAAAAAATGTATGGGACATGTCGTTGTAAGAGTAAAAATGGGATAAATATGAAAAGTGACCCGCTCGCAAACGTATCAAAACAATAGCTTATTGTAGAGAGAATAAATTTGTTATTTTTGAGTATGGATTTGTACGAAACATGAGGAGAAAGATCTTCATGACTATCTTTAATACGTATATCTTTTTTTAGTAAATGTACAAAATAAAGACCGATCGCAAGTAGTATAACTCCTATCGTGACCGAAGTATTTCGCCATCCGATATAGACGATTACAAATGTTATGAATGAAGTTATTCCTACCTTCCCCAACTCTCCTAACGCAGAAAAATTACCGAGCTGTTTTCCTCTCACTTTTTTTTCAAACATTTTTGATACGAGAGCAAAAGCAACTGGATGGAACGACCCAAACCCAATACCAGCAACAATAAATGCAAGAACGATAAAACTATAATAGGGTGAAGCTCCTGTTAGTATGAAGCCGAGTGACCAAAAAAAAATAGCCCCCACCAATATTTTTTTTCCTCCTATTTTTGATGCAAAGTGACTCGCGGGAATTGCAAGAAATATGTCAAGAGAATTGAGTGCACTTCCCAAAAATCCAACCTGAGTCAAACTCATAACGAATTCTTTTGCAATTGTAGGCAAGAAAAGAATAAGGCTCGCCTTAAATCCATCGTTTAAGATGTGAAGGAGGTTAATCTGTGTTGCTTCTTTTTTCATGTAAGCGTCACTTCCCTCCTTTTACTTTTAATTTAACTGAATTGGCGTATTTAAGAAGATCTGATTTAAAAATATGAGTATATTGCTTTTTCTTTTCATATTTTCCTTCTGCATACCCAATTAGTTTAGTGAGAAGCTCATCCAGTTCAATACCACTCGCTTTCCACAGATGATGATAAATGGTTCCTGGCAATGTATTTACTTCATTTGCATAGATTTTTTTTGTTTTTGTATCGTAGAGAAAATCAACACGCGCAATACCAGAGCATCCAATGAGCTTGTAAACCTGTATGGCAATTTTTTGAATACGTTTCGTTGTCTCTTCATCAACGCGCCCTGGAATAACGATGCTATTTTTTGCATTTCCTAGTTGTGCTCCACCACCCTCCAAATATTTGTCTTCATAACTAAATAGATCGTCTGCAAATACAGATTCTTGAAGGAGAGATGGAATTGGGCTGTCATTTCCAATAACAGCACATGTAAGGTCCATAAGATCTGTAATACAGACTTCAACAATGACTTTCTCGTCATAATGAAGTGCCACTTCAATCGCAAACTCAAGATCTTTCTCGGTTTTTGCTTTGGTGATGCCAATAGAAGAACCAAGACGAGCGGGCTTGACAATTACAGGCAATTTTAATGTATTAATGATGTTTGCGATAATATCTTTTTTTTGAGTATTCCAATCACTCTTTGTGAAAAAAACAAAATCAGTTCCCGGGATATTGTCTGCTCTATATAAGAGCTTTGTGAGTACTTTATCCATTGTTATTGCAGATGATGCAACATCGCACCCAACATAAGGGATGTTGAGAAGCTCACATAATCCTTGGAATGTCCCATCTTCCCCATTTTGTCCATGAAATGCCGGGAAAGCGATATCAACAACACATTTCCCCCCTCCAAAACCCTTCTTTTTAAAAACAAATTTCCCTTGTGATTCTTGAAGGTCTAAATGCCATTCAGTATCTTTTACTTTAAATGAGGATTTTGGATCAGTAAACTGTACAAGGTGGCTAAATTGCTCCCCCAAATACCATTTCCCCTGCTTATCTAAATAGATTGCAACAACGTTATAATCTAATTTTTTAAGCCCCGAAATAATAAGCTGTCCAGTAATGATGGAAACATCATGTTCTGGGTTACGGCTACCAAAAAACACACCAATTGTCTTTTTCATAGGAAAAATTATGAACTTGTACTCCCATATTATACATAAATAGCAATAATCTGAATGCGGAGTAGTTTGGGCTATGACGAATTCAAGACCTGTTTGAGCACTCGAATTTTCCTCGTGCGAGTTTCTTGAATGAGGAAGAGCCTAAACTGCGAAGCAGAGACTAATAATATACGTTTTACTTATAGTTATCTGGCCAATCATTTTGGAATAACACCACGTCATTTGGCTCAACAATATCCCCCATAGCTGCATGCGCCTCATGTGCGCTTTTGTACCACTGTATATGATTTTTATCGAATCCATTCTCCATAAGTCCCTGCGCAATAAATGGCGTTGCACTATTTTTTATCAAAACCACTCTATCTGCAACTTGTGCTAAATGTTTGCCGATTTTTTTATGAACTTCTTCATTTTTTTCTCCCGTTTCCACAAGTCCTGGAGTGATGTATACCTTTCGTCTGTTTTTATAAGTACTTAATAAATAGATTGCCTCTGCAACTCCCTCTGAATTCCCGTTATAACTATCGTCAATGACTAATACTCCCTGTGTCCCTTCTATTGGCTGTAATCTGTGTGGAAGAGGCCCAATTGCTCGTGCTCCTTTTTGTATTTGCTCTTCAGTGAGACCCAAATATCTCCCGACAGCCGCTCCTGCTTCAAGTACCCCTTTTGCATATCTTCCTAACAGTCCACTTTCCAAATTACTTTCTTTTTTACTCGATACTAATGCAATTTTTTGAGTGGTAACAAATGTCTTGTAGTTATCTCGTATCAACACATTGTCTTCATTGAGTACAAGTAACCCTTTTTGATTCATATGTTGAGCTAATTCAAAAATAGCTGCTGTTGTATTTTCAATTGAACCCATTCGCTCAAGGTGGGCTTCATTAATACCAGTTATTATTGCTGTTTGAGGCTTCACAACAGTACATATATCTTGTATGTCTCCCTGTGTATATTCTCCCATTTCTACAACTAACACTTCTATTGAACTGTCCAGTCTTTTGAGAATAAGACTCGCAATGCCAAGGGGTGTATTGATATTTTCAGGTGTTTTTAGAACAGAGTATTTTTGCGAAAGTATTGTTGCCACAGCTTCCTTCATTGTTGTTTTACCATAACTTCCCGCAATACCTACAACCTCAAGGAGTGGGAACTGTGCAAGATGAAGTTTTGCACGTTTAATGAGGGCATGCTTCATGTAAGTATCAAGTGGCTTGATGATGATTACGGCAAGTGAAATAGGAAGGTAGGAAATAAAAAATAAGAGAAGAAAAAGTGGAGATAGTGCAAAAGAAAGACCCATAATCATACCTCCAGAAAGTGTTGCAATTAACATCATTTTTTGTGTCCACACTAGTTTTTTTCTCAACACTTTTTGTGGGAGGCTGGCGGTCCACACAGTGCGCAAAAAACGTCTCACATCATACTCTTCGAGTTGGAGAAGATAGAGATGATAATAAAAATATGCAAAAGGATTAATTTTTTCCATTCAAAGAATCTAAAAATTCTAATAGAACAGTTTGAAATTCTTTAGGTTTATCCAAAAAACAATAATGACCTGCTTCTTGGATAATGTGGGCTGAAGCCACAGGAATTAATCGATGAAAAATTCCCACATCGCTTACAGGTGTATATGAGTTCTCATCATCCCCTCCCCACACAATAAACGTTTTGTTTTCTATATGTGGCAATTCAAACTCAATATGTTCTCGAATAATATTGACAAATGTTTCTCGCAGCTCTGGAAAAGCAATATAATCATCACTTCCAGACAATCGAAGAAGATTTGAACGAATACCCTTCATAAAAGGCAAATCCATGAATGGCTTTACTGTTTTTGCAATTTTGATTTTTGTTTGTGTAGAAAATGAAGTGTGTGGTAGCCCAGAAGAATCAACAAGAACAAGTCCCGCCAAAGGAATACTTTTCTTTGAAGCTATCCGTATTGCAGTTTTTCCTCCAAAAGAATGTCCAATAAGTACAGGTAGGGAAATTTCAAGTTTTTGTATACATTGAGTAACGATATCTGCGAAATCTTGCAATTGAAATGCTTTCTGAGGTGTTTGAGATTTTCCAAATCCAGGGAGATCTAAAAAATATAACTCATATCCTTTTTCAGTAAGCTCTAGGGTTGAAGAAAACCACAAAGGACTATTTGACCCCCACCCATGAAGAAATACAAGCGTATTCTTTTTTTCGCCTAAGGCTTCTCCATGGTAATAATGCACTAATTGGCTACCTATGACAATGTCCTTTTCAAGAGGCTTTTGCATATTTTATTGTATCATTTTATGGGTAACTCTCCCAAGTTTAAATAGGATCAATAGTGTGAGTAGTCCATTTGCAAATAATAAATAGGTCATAAATGCATAATTTTCAAAATGCCAGGTTTTTATTACCAAAAGACTGATGATGCTATTGAAGAAACTGAGTGAAAACACCCAATGATTTTCTGTTTCAGGGTTTCGCCAAGACTTCACAATGGTAGGGACACAGGCAAGAATGTCGGCTAAAATCGCAAAAATAATGGCAATATTTCCCACTTTTGTTACCATCCATAATATAAGCCCAACTAAAGAAAGAAATCCACAGATAATGTCCAACTTCTCCAATTTCCACTCTGCTTTTTTGTTTACAAATGATGAAAGAAATACAAGAAAAGGAACAAATCCCACAATAAATGTTGACCATGCCTCAATACCCACTCCTTGTTTGATTTCTGCAAAAAAAGCGAGAGCAGGTGCAAACGTCCACATAAGCCACGACACTCTATTAGGTCTTACCTTTCCTTTAACCGTGTCAATTAAATAACTCATTCCTCCTGCAAACTGCAGGAGTATACCTAAGTACACAAAATTTGGGTGAATCATATATGTTGGTTATATTGTACAATAGAGCCATGCAGAAGACGCAGATGTTTCGATCAGTCATTATCGATGTTGTCAGCCCAAATACCAACGTAGCACAGGCAGAACGTAATCTTATTGAATTAAAATCCCTCATTAAAACGTACGGAAGTATTGATGTGGGTCATATTATCCAACACAGAACAAAACCAGATAAAGATACCTTTATTGGCTCCGGGAAACTTCAAGAACTGATTGAAATGGTAACGAATAAAAAAATAGATATTCTCATCTTAAATGACATTGTAAAACCAACTCAGCTATTTCATATCACCGAACGTCTGTGGGTAGCAAACCCAGATATTAAGGTGTGGGACCGAGTTGATCTTATTCTTCATATTTTTGAGAAACATGCACAAACCACAGAAGCTAGACTTCAAATTGAAATTGCCCGCATGCATCATATGGGTCCTCGTATCTACGGACTCGGAGGAACCTATTTTTCTCGGCAAGGTGGTGGTATTGGAAGTAAAGGTGTTGGTGAAACCAATATTGAACGCATGAAACGTCACTGGAGAACGCTCATTAAAAAGAAAGAGGATGAGCTTAAAAAACAGCTTGAACATAGAAAAGGCCAGGTAGACCATAGGAAAGAGCAAGGAGTTCGTCATGTTGCGCTTGTAGGATATACTAATGCCGGTAAAACCGCCCTATTTAATGTACTTACGGGTCGCAACAAAATATCTGAAGACGTCTTATTTGCAACACTCAGCTCAACTGTAGGAAGACTGAAAGGAATTGGTCACGAAAACAATCTTTTGGTATCTGACACTATTGGTTTTATTCAAAATCTCCCCCCTGCACTCATTCAAACGTTTAAATCTACCCTTCTTGATGTTATTCATGCTGATTTAATTCTCCATGTAGTTGATATTAGTGATGAATTGCGAGATCGTAAAATTGATGTTGTCCAAGAAATCGTATACGAAATTGGAGCCGGAAAAATCCCTCAAATACTTGTCTTTACTAAGGCAGATCTTCTTCCTGAAGAGCGATGGAGTGAGTTTGAAGCAGTTAAAAAGAAATATGCTGCATTCCCTACTATGTTTATCTCATCAACTGAAGATATTAATATAAAAAAACTCACAGATACTGTCTCTCAGGCATTAGAAAAATAATGAAGTTTGCGTTCGCTCCTCTCCTCTTATATTAGTTATGAAGTTGGCAATATACCCCTTATAAAAAGCGCACCGAGCCCTTGGACAATTTCCTTGGACTCGGCTGCGTATATGTTTTGAGCTTTTTTGATCAATGCTTCTTTTGATCTTTGCTCATTTGTTATTTTTAGTTCTTTGCTTTTTTTAGCTTTTTTTGCTTTTAGCTTGTTTGCTTTAAACTGTGCGTTAAGCTTTTTTGTTAACTCTATAATTGAGTTTTTGTTTTTTGCTTATTGCTGTTATGTACTCTTGGTCCCTAATTATGGAAACTTCGAGCGGTTATGTTTGTCAGCTTTAAGCTTTGGCTTTCTTGCTATTATGCTTCTGAACTTTTTATTATATGCCTTTAGTTTTTTAAACTAAGTAACTTATAATATTACTAACATACTTTAAATGTAGACTAATATTTATAGTTTGTCAAGGGGTATTTTATCTTATAGTTATTTTAGGAAGGTTCTTTCTGTTTTTAGCCTCAAAAAATGTATTTTGAACTTTAGCTTTTTCTCTTTTTTCTCCATTATCATTTGAAATTGCTTTTAAAAAAAGCCCAATCTTTTTAATGATTGGGCTTTCCTTTTATCTGTTACTTTAAAACTGATTCCATAACAGTTGGTTATAGACTTCGTGATGATAAATGACCTCCCCCATCTTGACTCGGGTACCAAGTTCAACAGGACTTCTATCTGCAACTGCTTGTTTTAATTGCACATATTTTTGTTTAAACTCTTCCCCAAGTAGTGATGACGCCCATTCACTTTGTCTAAATTGAATGATTGCAGTCTGAATGGTGCCTGGGAGATAACGAACTCGAGGTCGTTTATCTTCTCCTCTTTTTTCAATAACACCCTCAAGTCCTGTTCTCACTAGAGAGTACATGACCAAATAGGGATTTGCGTCCGGCGCAACACTTCGTACCTCAACACGTGCTGATTCCTCATTGTGAAGTGGAATACGTACCATTGATCCTCGGTCGACTTCAGACACCTTGATCTCATTCGGAGCTTCATAATGCGGATCAAGTCGTCTATATGCATTTACACTTGGATTTAAAATGAGACAGATATCATTGGCACTTGAAAGAATTCTTTCGATAAACTTCCATGCGAATGGAGACAATTGCCCCTGTCCTTTTTTGTCATGGAATATATTCTTGCCTTTTTTTGCAATTGATAAATTAGTATGCATACCACTTCCATTGATCCCCACGACTGGTTTGGGAAGGAATGAGGCAGTCATACCCATATTACGTGCGATCTGTCGACAGACCAGTTTATAGAGTTGTATTTGATCAGCTCCAATAAGCGCATCTGCATAGGAATAATTGAGTTCAAACTGTGCGGGTGCAACTTCGGGATGATCTTTTTCATTTTCAAATCCTAGAGCTCGTTGCGCCTCTGCACATTTGTCAATAAATACTCGTAATGTGTCTGTTGGAAGCGAATGATAATACCCTCCAGTGGAACTCAAATCAAATCCCTTTCGTTCATCAAACGTCTTTTCTGCATCCATTCCCTGTAAAAGAAATCCTTCTACCTCATTTGCAGCAAATACGGTATATCCATCTTTTTTATAAAGATCTGATAAATATGATTTTATCTTTTATCTCCCCCATAATCAACACCTTTCCTGATCCAAATACATCGCTGGGAAGCCACCAAAACGCTGACCAATCAATCTCAAGTCTTAAGTCGCTTTCTGCCTGTCGAGAAAACCCACGAATGGAAGAACCGTCAAATGTAAGATTATTATACGAATGCAAAAAGAACTTTTTATCATAATCAAGCATATGAAATCTCCCCTCAATATCGGAAAATCCAATGGTGACAGCCTTAATCCTTTTTTCTTTTCTTAAATAGGTGCTGTAGAACATCTCAAGTTCCTTAGTGGGAATTCTATCCTTTCGTTTTTGCTTTGCACCCAAATTTAATTCTTCAAGTGTATCGTAAGGAATTTCCAAAAAGGTTCGAAGAGCTATTGCATCCATAATTTAATATATAAATGAATAATTTAATAGTTAAAATTTAATAAATTAATATAATTTTGTCAAATGAAAATATATATAACTCTCACTAACCTTATCCATTGTTTTAATTTTGATAATTCGAAGCAATATGCCAGGCATGTTGACCTTTTTGCGGATGAGAGTTGAGAGTGAGGTGGGAAAAGCGATGCAAAACGGCGCAACTGCCGGCATATGCGAGAATTACACAAATGTAAGATAAAAAAGATGAAATATTTTGTGCGTTTGACAGTCAGACGCCCTGTTTGAGCACTCGAATTATCTTGTGTAGCGAGTTCGTCGGATGGAAAAGGCGTAAAATACGGAATCGCACTATTCAATGTGACAGAATCTGGAGATTAACCATCGTGCGAAGCAGATTTCCATATAGTAAACTATTCACATGCGAAAGCTTATTCCCATTTTTATCCTCACCTTCCTCCTCTATCTTGCGGTTTCTTACATTAGTACCCCAATTACTAATTTTGACGCACAATCATACTCACAGATTGGCGCTCTAACTCTCAAAGGAATAAATATCTACCCAGATCCTGCAATTTCTCGCCACCCCTATCCACAAATACTCATTCTCAAATGTTTTTTTTCACTTTTTCATTTTGCAAGTGTTTACGTGGTGTTTCAGCTTTCAAAAAAAAGCGTCAGGACCTCATTGATATATGCGTTAAACCCAATTTCACTCCTTATCATTGCCTTTCATGGACAGTTTGACATTATCCCATTATTTCTTATTCTATTTTCAATATTATTATTGAAACAAAAGAAATATACCTCAATAATGATTTATTTGGGAATAGCTTTTACCCTTAAAACCTGGCCAGTTCTTTTTATCATTCCCTTCTTTAAACGTATCCCAAGAAAGTATTGGGTATGGTTTATACTCCCTCCAATTCTTACGATTGTTATATATAGTCTTTTCTTCCATGCGTCATTATTTTCACTTGCCCGTGTATTTGCGGTGTATCAGGGAGTTGGTGGGATTTGGGGCTTTGGAAAGGTCCTTTCATTAATATCAACAAATAAAATTGTTCTCTTTGTTTCTAAGGTATTATTTGTCTTTGGAATTCTTTTTTACTCAATAAAACAAAAAAAGAAATTAATTGTCGAAGAGTTATTTGAAATTATGTTTCTCTTTTTTATCTTTACTCCTGGATTTGGATTACAGTGGCTTATCTGGCTTATTCCATTCTTTTTTCTTACCAAAAAACCGTATATGTATGTATTTATGGCAGGGATCACCATATGTCTTTTCATTTCGTACCTTACCTGGTTTCCTATCACACCTGTCACAACTCAAATGGCTTATTTAACACTCCTTCTTCTCTGGCCTCTGTTTGGCTTGTATTATTTTCTTTTCTTTCTATTTATCCCAAAACCTATTCTTCGCAAGGTACACTAAGATATGCCTAAAAAAATAAGCCATTATATACTCATGGCTATTGGTATGCTATTTTCTTTTCTCATATCCTCTTCACTCCTCCAAAGCCTTTTTATTGAGAATAGTCCTACACCATTTTGGCATACGCTTGACGAAAAAGTTGTTGAGTTAAAACAAAACGCGCTCCTTGCTCAAACTTCGGTTGTAGATTATATTCAAAGTGTTTCAAGTTCAATTAGCTCAACCCATTATACGCAACCTCCGACTACACAGAATGAAGTATCGTTTTCCGCATTTGATCTGAGTCCTGCCCCCACATATGCTATAACAGATGTCCCCATTCCAACCTCTTACAAAGCTCCAACAGTCATCCCAACCAGTGCAATGCTCCCGACTTCCCCACCAATACATACGATTGCTCCACGCCCCTCACCTACAACTCAACCCACGAGTAAACCAACCCGAGCACCATCTCCCACAAATACTCCGAAACCTACTGCATCCATTTCATTTCCTAAGGTACAGGGCGATCCATTAAAACAAACTTGGTATGGTAATGGCTCACTAGCATGCTACACAACAGAGCGTTTTATCCAAGTGTATGCAAATGGCTTAACGCCAAATTCATGCTATAAAAATATTCAATCAGCAGTTGATTCAAACATTGTTTCTACTACACTCCTTGGTCGATCAATCCAGGTTCATAAAAAAGCATTGCCTGCATTTGAGGCAGTTGCCAAGACCCTTGATCAATACAAAGTTGACAGCTCAACATATAAATTTCCCAGTAAAACATATAAAATCAAAAACGTAGGTGCGTATGTTTTTAGATGTAATGTTAATGCGAGTACAAGTGGAAAAAATGATGTATGTTCTGAAGGATGTAAATTATCTCCTCATGCGTTCGGAATTGGAGTTGATATTAACTATGATGAAAACTGTAATGGATGCAAAAACTACGATATGCCAAAAGAAATATCTGATACATTTGAAGTGTATGGATTTCGTTGGGGTGGTCACTATCCTCTGATTGGTTCATATATTGATCCAATGCACTTTGAATATATGAAGGATCTTTGTGACGGAATATAACCCACTTTGAGTCTACTTTTTTCTGTATAGTTATATGTATGAGGCTCAATTTCAGACTAACTTTTGAAGCAACTCTATGGCTTATCAAAAAAAACATTAAGACTCTTGTTCTACTTACTCTATTTAATAGTATTGGCATTTATATATACACATACGCAATTCTTCCTTCATTCACTCCCTTTAGTCCCTCGATGAAATCCACAGAAATAATGAGTTTATCACTCAAAATGTTCATATTTACAACAGCAATCGATATTATTACCTCATTACTATCTTTTCTAGAATACGCATTCTT
>JAPLYR010000129.1 GCA_026395455.1 Candidatus Roizmanbacteria bacterium
CCACAACATGACTGTATGCAGTCCGTCACTTGTCATTTGATACTTTGCCTGAGGGAGTGTAATCGTACTTTCATTTGTTAAATCTATATATCCATTTGATTCGATATATGATGAAAGCTTTTTACCATTAAGAGTTGACTCCTTCCACCCCTGTGGGGTATCCCAATAATAGTGAATACCCATATTTACTGGGACCTCATCGCCTTTACTATTTTTTACTTCAATAATATGATTAAAAATATCACTGAGAGAAAAGGTTTGTGTTAATTCCAGCTCTGCAGGGTATTTTTGACTGGAAGGCGTTATCGTCTTTATTCGTAATGTATCATCCGAAACCTGTTCACCACTCCAGATAAGGGTTCGTGCATATCCATGAAAAGGGAGTTGGTATTCTTCCTGTCCTTCTTTGTCAAAACTCGGTGCACATATATGAGTATTCCCCATCTTACCATCGATGCGTTTATATGTTCCGAAAACTCTTTCGCCTTTATATGTTAATTCTCTTATACGTCCCCCACTCAAATCAAGCGTTAAGGACCAATCATTACATATTAGATTCATAATATATTCATATATTGTCAACAATCTGATTTTCTTTATTCTGCTGGTGTTTCGACTGGTGCTTCTTCTGTATTTGCCTGTGGAATATCCTTCATCATCTTTTTTATTTCATCCATATTGATATTCACTCCTGCATCTTTAAGCGTAGAATCAAATGCCGGCATTTTTTTGACTGGTGAAGGCGCAGTTATTGTTACTGGACCATATTCAAATGTCATTGTACTGACGCCCATCTTGGAAGTAGTCTCCATCTTTCTTGCACGGTATTCTCTAGTATCTACCCAAATTTTGGTTGTTGAATTTGTTACTTTTTCGGTCATTTCAAATACTGTGCAAGTCAATTTACCACATGCTTCTGTCCCAACTTTTTTAACAACAAGTGTGTCAGCAACTTCTTTTGTAACGTCTCCTAATTCTTTTTTTAATCCTTCAAAATCAAATAAATTCGCTGTAGGTTTTCCTGTCTCATCTTTTGATGGAGGGAATTCAGTCCATTCTTTCTCATTTGGTCCTTTCATGTAGGTTATTTTATTAAGAGTAATAAAACTTCCCTCTTCTTTTCCATCAGTAAATGTAGTAGATTCCATGTTTTCTTTTCCATCAGCCTTCATAACCATTTTGGACTTTTTCCCTTCATATGATGATTCACTCGTCATAGTATAGCCCCCTGACATTGCAACAATTCCGTTTGCTGCATATTTACAAAAATCAGGATCATATTTACAATTTGCCATGACTTCTTGTTGAGCCTTTTTTATTTCTGGGCTTACAGGAGGAGATGATTTTTGTTGGAAATAGATAAATCCCCCAACTCCAAGAATAAGAAGTATCCCTATAACGGGAACTAGCGCTTTATTTTTCATATGAATTTCAATAATAAATAATATATACATTATACCCAAGTTTGATTTATTATCAAAATTTTTATATAGTGCAAGTGTGTACTTTATAAATTCATAGTTATTTTCTATGGATAGAAATCTTGCTCTTGAATTCATTCGTGTTACTGAAGCAGCAGCCATTGCATCATCTCAATGGATTGGACGGGGTGATAAACATGCTGCAGATGGTGCTGCAGTGAAACAGATGAGAAACCGTTTTAATCAAATTGAATTTAGAGGAAAAATTGTTATTGGGGAAGGAAAAAAAGATAAAGCACCAGAACTATTCAATGGAGAGATTGTGGGAAAGGGATCTGGACCAGAAATGGATATTGCCGTTGACCCACTTGAATGTACTGATAGTGTCGCTCATGGAAGATATAATGCGCTTGCGATAGTAGTTGCAGGAGCTGCTGGATCACTTTTGAGAGCGCCTGATACCTATGTGCAAAAGATAGTCGTTGGAAAAGCAGCGAGTGGTGTTATAGATCTTGATGCGCCTGTTGCCGACAACATAAAAAAGACTGCAACTGCAATTGGGAAAGATATTAGAGAAATAACCGTCATGGTTTTAGATCGAGAACGTCATGAAAAATTAATTGAACAAATTAGATCTGTTGGAGCTAGGGTAAGACTTATTACAGATGGTGATGTTGCTGGGGCAATTGCCACTTGTTTCCCCGAGTCTGGTATTGACATGCTTATTGGGACTGGAGGGAGCACAGAAGGTGTTTTAGCAGCGGTTCCTGTAAAAACACTTGGTGGACAAATATATTCGCGGTTTACTCCACGCAATAAGGAAGAAGAAAAAGAAGCATTTGAAATGGGAATAGTGGATCTTCATAAGATTTATTCAGCAGAAGATCTAGCGCGAGGAAAAGACCTTACATTTACTGCAACGGGAGTAATTGACGGTCCCCTTCTCCCCGGTATTATTGTGAAGAATGACTATATTATTTCGCATTCGATGGTATTGCGCACCAAGTCAGGAACAATTCGCTATATTAACACCCATCACAGACATAATAAACAAGAATTAGAAGCATACTTATCATAAACAGGGCCTGGTAATGCGTTAAAAAAAATATATTTGACAGGAGGTAGTAAGTTCATTATACTCATACTAAATAAATATTAGTTATTTCAAATATATATCTATGAACTCTAAAACTGCAGGCTTACTAGTAATCGCTCTCATTGTTGCAATTGGAATGGGTATATTTGCTTTTTCTGACAAGGCTAATAAGGAGACTCCCCCAACCTCACCAAAAACAGCAGAAGTTCGACAAGCAACATCGAGTTATAAAGATGGAATGTACGAACAATTAGGAGACTATACATCCCCAGGAGGCGCGGAACAGATTGATGTAAAACTTACATTAAAAAATGGTGTGATAACAGAAACTGAAGTAACTCCAAAGGCAGACCGCCCAATTTCTAAAATGAAACAGGAAGCATTTGCCAAAGAGTACAAATCTTCAGTCGTAGGAAAGAATATAAATGATTTACAATTAGGGAAAATTGCGGGAGCTTCATTAACTCCAAAAGGATTTAACGATGCGTTGGAGAAAATAAAAGCTCAGGCAAAAGCAGTGTAAGATACTTATGAGTAATACGTTTTCTTTTAAGGGTATTGGTACCCATTGGGAAATAGAGATTTACTCTCCTATTACCCCAACACAGTTGGGATATATTGAGGAGCTCATAAAAAAAAGAGTTGAAGAGTATGAACAAACGTATTCTCGATTTCGACCAGATTCTTTCATAAACTCAGCTCTAATGCAGATTGGAGTTGTTAAACTACCCTCAGATGCTGAAAGAC
>JAPLYR010000058.1:0-1704 GCA_026395455.1 Candidatus Roizmanbacteria bacterium
TGAAGCTCTTACTTATATAAAAAACAATCCTTCATTTATTAGTATGTTTCCAGAAGTAAATGCTTCTGGTATGAACGATCTACAGAAGATTGATTTTATCGAAAAAACATTATTACCAGCTGAAGATCAAAGATTAGCAGCACGTATGGGAACTCGCATGAGAGAAGCGTATGGAAAAGCTGTTGATTTACCTGTTGTCATGACAGATGAAGAAAAGGCAACAGCCGAGGAAGGCTTGAGAGTGGAAAAGGGGAGAATGGATAAAAGGGTAAATTCAATAGCAGGTTTACTTGCATCAAAAGGTATTACTAAACCAGGAGGTGGAGCATACACTGAGAAAGATGTAGCTGGCATCATCGATAAAAATGCATTTGCACCTGAAACAACGTCAGACGCTTTAGCCGAACACATTTTAGGGCAACCACATAATGAATTTGCGGATGTAAAAAATTATAGAGTTACCCTTCCTGGGGTAGTTCGTGGACTTGAGTCTCGACTAGATGTTGCACGGAAAGCAGCTGTTCCTCCTCCAGCAGACATAAATGCATTCTGTCTAGCAAATCCAGGAAATCCAGATGTTATTCTCTACTTAACAAGTCAAGGCGAAATGACACGCTTACAAGGAATATATGAGCCAGTTGGAGCAGCAAAACATGCATCTCTCGCAGATTTTGACACAAAAGTATATGGACTCTATCAAGATAATGCATTCACAGTGTTATCAACAGAGGCAAAACAAGCACAACAAAAAGGTGAAGAACTTGAACTTAGAATTAATGCTCGCCCAAAAACCACGGAAGAAATTAAAAAGACCCATGATCAAAGATTATTAGCTGAAGAAGATTTGTGTGGAGAGCTTGACAATATTTTAGGTCAAGCAATGGCAGATGCAATTGAAGAACGATACGATGTAATGGAAGAGCGAATGGAGCGATTTATGCAAGATAAGGCAGATAAATCTGAGAAAGATGTAAAGATTAACATTATGAATCTGAGGAAGAAAATGAGTGAAAATTGGATTAAGTACGATAAGACCACAAGAAAGAAAACGGTGAATAAAGATCAAATTAAAACTGATGTTACACATCTTGCCTATGCATTTGATAAAGACATTGCATTAAAACAAATAATTGCAAGAGATCTATTTGGTGTTGCTAATTTTGATAGAATCAATGTGATTGATGGATCAGATATGAGTTTGCCTCCACCAGTTCCACCTGCAGTAGCACCAGCACCTCTTCTTAATACAGAGCAATTGAAGCAATTAGACAGTGTCTTTAAGGCTGCCGGATCAGAATATAGAGATAAGCTTTTTGCAGATATGTTTGCCGCGAGAGGAACCTTTGATAGAAATCTTAATCTTGGATTTGGCATGGAGATTTCAAATCCTTGGAATAAACTCGGTTTCAAACGTGATGAATGGAAGTATATGTTACAACGATATGAACCAGATGTTACGAAAGCACTTGAAGCAAATCATGATGCTCACACTGCAATGAAAACATTGGAAGCACAGGGAGTAAAAATGGATGTTAATATGAAATGGCTTTGGTACATCCTTGCAGTAGTATTTGGAGGTGCTACAGGAGGGGTAGCTGGAGCAGTTATTCCTGGAATATCTGCCCTACAAGGTGCCGGAGCAGTAGCAGCAGCTGAGGCAGTTGCGACAAAAGCTGTTATCAATAGAGAACGCCCTGATGTAAA
>JAPLYR010000058.1:1762-4163 GCA_026395455.1 Candidatus Roizmanbacteria bacterium
AATTACTGCTACAGACAGAAAAAAAATATATAACATCCTTGCAGAGGCATATCTTGATTTAGTGGAGAAGGGACTTATTGGTAAATTTGAAAGAAAGGTTATTAGTAAAAAAGTGTTGGATAATGTAGGAAGCGCTCATACATTTGAAGAAGTTTCTGCATTTATTCGCTCTTTATTGAAATTTTATCCTGTATTTCATAATGCGCAAGTACAGGTGGATTCAGAAATCGGGAAATTACATGAGGAAGATGTGATGGGTCGGTTGCAACAGTTCATTCGAGCGTCAAAGTAGCATTATTTATTATTTACTAACCTAAAAGACGTATGGTAGGCATTGGAGACGGCGGAGAAAAAGCAAACATAACCGGAAAAGATTTAGCAGCTGCACTTGCACCTAATAAAGGGCGAGCACCTGAATTGAATAAAGAAGTTATTGCTCTTCGTGAAAGATATCGTAAAGATGCAGGTGAATCAGTATTCCAAGCAGATTTAGTACAAAACGAGGCAGATTTAATGGTAAATTTTGACGAAATGAGACGAGTACTTGACTCCGAACGCAAACGAGTGAGTACAGAGACGGATAAAAAAAGAAAAGATGTACTGCAAAAACGTTATGATCGTCTTGAACTTCGATTCGGCATGTATGACAAACTTTTGAATAATGAGGGTTTGGCTTCAATGGATGATGCTGAGAAACAAGAATTGGTAAGTACTATGTCACGCCTTCCAGGCTTTGCTGAAGCCGCTTCACTCGCAACAGGTGGTAGATTGTCTGCTGACCAAATGATGAGAGTTCTTGAAGGTAAAGGGGGAGTTGCAATGACAAGAGATGAAAAAAGAGTCATAACTGAAATTGTGGCAAACATGGCAGATGATGATCGATTTAAAAATAGAGTATCAAAAAGTTTATCAGAACTTAAGTTAAGCGATGATGATGCAAAAATAACCAAAGATATTGATGATTTGAAATTTAAAATAAAAGACAAAGATGAAGTGCAGAAGAAGTTGGATGAATCGAAAAAAACGAAAGATGATTATGAACGAGCTTATCCAACAAAAGAAAAAAGAGAAGAAGTAAAAAATTTATATGAAGAAGTGAATGGTCAAGTTGCAAATCTCGACTCTCAATACAAACCGAAGACTTTTAGTGACTCTGAAATTAGCGGAATAAAAGGAAGGTTGAGCGCTTTAAAAACGAGTTCTAGGGCATCAGCAACTGCAGGCGCAGCGGGACCACAAGCACTTGAATTGCAAAACAAAGCAGATAGAGCGGCGGACGAATATGATACCATTGAAAAGATTGAGAGCATAGCAAAGGGACAAAGCCCAGTATTCAAAGAATATGAAAAGTATACAGGAGCAATTTCCGATATTGAGGAGCAAGAAAAAAAATTAAGAGACCTCAGCAAGGATGAAAAAGAAATAGTAAATAAAGAATCTGAAAGATCAAAGTATTCAGATAAATACAAACGAAAAATGGAAGTAGCACTTTCCGAAGAAATGAAACGATACTGGAATGAAGTTTCACTTGTTAATGCAAGTAAGTCGGCAGATGCCCAAGCTGCTATTAAAGCTGCTGAGCAAAAAGAAAAAGATACTCGTGTTACAAAAACAAAAGAAATGCTCGATAGATTTATGCAAATGTCCTATCTAAAGTATGAGAAGGGAGAAGTTAAAGGATGGGATGATGATGCTATTAAGCAATTTGCAAAGAAAGATATATTCTCACGAAGCCCCAAACAAATCTCTAGAGATATCGTTGATAGAATCATTCGCAATAGGAGTAAACTTCCTCGAGCATATGGAAAAGAAATTGATGCAATGCTAAAAGAAATGGGAGTGGGAAAAGGTGAACCACCACTTGCTGCACGAGATGTGCTCAACTCTATCGAACCTTCTCAATATGAAAAATGGGCAGAAGAAAAGATGCCAGACCTCATGGGCTATGCATGGTCAAGAGGATATTATTTTGATCGAATGAAGATAACACCAGCAAAAGCAGAGTTTTTACAGAGAGCGTATACAGAAGATTTTTTTGCAAATGCTCTTGCTGCAAAAGGACAATATACAGAAGAAGCTGCAGCACTACTGGGTGGAGAATTTATGAGTGGAGGAGCAGTAACTAAAGAAAAAATTAAAGAGATGTTGGGAAAAGATTGGGTAGGTGGGAGCAAGAAATTAATGAAATTACTATCATATGCAGGAGCCGGATATGCGCTTGCAGGTGGATTAATATTTGATGCAAATGGGGTATATCAGGGACTGAACAAAGTTGGTCAGTCAATTAGTAACGTCTTTACAGCAGGAGGTGCTATTGCAGGGAGTGTGTCACGAGCAGGAGATTGGGCTATCAATGCACCAGCATTAGGAATTGATAGAATACTCAGTGGAACACCAAATA
>JAPLYR010000031.1 GCA_026395455.1 Candidatus Roizmanbacteria bacterium
CATTTTCTGTTAAAATATCATCAATTATGCGATTTAAACACGTTGTCTGTGGTGGCACCTTTGATCACCTTCATTCTGGTCATAAAAAGCTTCTTATATCATGTTTTCAAAGTGGAGAAAAAGTAACCATAGGTATTACATCTGGGGCAATGGTAAGGCACAAACCCTATAACATATCCATTGAATCTTATACTCTTCGCAAGAGAAAAGTTCTTGATTTTGCCCTTCAACAGAAAAAAAAGGTGGAAGTTGTTCAATTAAGGGATATATATGGTCCAACTATTGAAAATAACTCATTTGAGTCGCTTTTTGTAACAAAAGACACACTAAATGGGGGCAATCTGATAAATAATAAACGCATTGAGCTTGGTATGAAGCCACTTTTGATACAAGTAGTTCCCTTTGAATATGATGAGAAAGGAGAGAAAATATCATCCGAACGGATTCGCCAAGGCGTTATAGATAGAAATGGGAACAGGTATGACTCCTATCTATTTAGCAAAGAAAAACATATTCTGCCAGAATCTTTAAAAGGAGTCTTAAGGAAACCGCTAGGCCGCGTTATCTCCTCATTTTCTTCACTCTCCAAGCAAGAAATGAAAGAGATATACCATGAGGCACAAGAGCAAGGCCAATTGTATCTCTGTACAGTGGGCGACATGGTGACATATGAAATGAAAAAAAGAGGAATTATGTCTTTAGTATCCATTATTGACGGTCTGACCTTGCGAAAAGCCCTAAATAGCAAACTAATGAGTACAATTTTAGAAAGAGAGCGTTCCAACACTGAGAACGAAAAAGGCACAATTCAAAAAACTGCTTGCATTGAAATACAACGATTATTTAATCTAGGGCATCAACAAGCCATAAAACAAGTATTTATAACCGGAGAGGAAGACCTACTTACACTCGTCGCTGTACTTTTTGCACCCCTTGATGCACACATTTGGTATGGTCAACAAGGAATAGGAGCTGTAGACGTGCGAGTAACAGAAAAAATGAAGCAAACGGTGTATAATTTGCTGAAGCAGTTTGAATAGGTGATTAGTTTAATTTTTAATTAAAAATTTTAAATTTGAAATTTAGACACCATGGAAGACGAAAAAAAATACAATCCAAATGAGTTTGAATCAAAAATGTTTGATTTATGGGAGAAGGAGAATGTATATAGTACCAGCATCCAATCATCAGGAAGCAAACGAGAAAAAGCATTTTGTCTTTCTATGTTCCCTTATCCTTCAGGTGCTGGACTTCACGTTGGACACGTTCGTATTTATACAGGCACAGATGTTTTAGCTCGCTACTTCAAAATGATTGGGCGTGATGTGCTTCACCCTATGGGATGGGATGCATTTGGACTTCCTGCAGAGAACGCAGCTATTAAGGCTAAAAAAAACCCAATTGACATGGTACCTGGCAATATTGCCAACTTCAAAAGACAAATGAACATGTTGGGTTTGTCATACGATTGGAAACGAGAGTTTTCTACAACCGATCCTTCATACTACAAATGGACACAATGGCTATTTATCCAATTCTTCAAAATGGGACTCTTGTACAAAAGAAATACGCCCATTCATTGGTGCCCAAAATGTAAAACAGGGCTCGCAGAAGAAGAAGTGCTTGCAAATGGTACTCATGAGAGATGTGGTAGTGAAATAACCAAAAAAGAGCTCCCTCAATGGATATTTCGCATTACTGCATATGCTGAGCAGCTTTTAGATGACTTAAAACTTCTTGATTGGCCAAAAGGAATTCTTGAAATGCAGAAAAATTGGATTGGAAAGAAAGAAGGAGTTAATGTCCAATTTAAAGCAGAAGGCTCAAACCTTAATGTGGAGTGTTTTACAACTCGAATTGACACTCTCTTTGGGGTTGTTGCTGTTGTTGTTGCTCCTGAACATCAAATTGCCGTTGAATCTGCGAAGGAAAATGCTGACGTTAAAACATATATAGATGAAGCTCAAAAAAAATCAGCGATTGATAGAGAAGATAATACAAAAAAGAAAACGGGTGTTTTTACAACACACTATGTTTTACATCCTTTAACGGATAAAAAAATCCCGGTATGGGTTGGAGATTATGTTCTTGGCTCTGTGGGAACGGGAGCAGTTATGGTTGTGCCAGCTCATGATCAAAGAGATTATGACTTTGCTAAGGTCTACGGTTTGGACGTTATTCCAGTTGTAGCGCCTCAAAAAGGTGAAAAACAAGTGGTAAATGAAGCGTACGAAAATGATGGTATCGCAATAAATTCAGGCAAGTATTCAGATCTATCCTCGTATGAGGCGCGAAAAGCAATTACAGCTGATTTAGAAGGTGGAAATAAAGGGAAAAAAATGATTTCATATCATTTACGAGATTGGATTTTTTCACGTCAGCGCTATTGGGGAGAGCCTATCCCAATGGTCCATTGTGAACAATGTGCTAAAAAGGGGACAACTGTTTATAATAAAAAATTTACCATTCCTGATGAGGTACAAACAGCCAATAAAGGATGGATTCCTTTAACTGATAAACAACTTCCATTGGAACTTCCTTATACTGCGTCCTATGAGCCCACTGACACAGGAGAATCACCATTATCTGCAATTCCAGGATTCACAGAAACAACATGTCCTGTTTGTGGAGGAAAAGCACAGCGTGAAACAGACACAATGCCAAACTGGGCAGGAAGCTGTTGGTATTTTATGCGTTTTGCTCAGGAGAAAAGAGGAGAGACTCTACCAGAATTTATGCAGGGTTTACAAAACTCATCATGGATGCCAGTCGATTGGTATCTCGGAGGTGCGGAACATGCAGTACTTCACTTATTATATGCACGATTTTGGGTTAAAGCATTACGTGATTTAGGGCTTGTCAACTATGCAGAACCATTTCTTCGATTAAGAAATGTGGGGATGGTGCTCGCTGAAGATCATCGCAAAATGAGTAAAAGTTGGGGGAACACAATTAATCCAGATGATGTTGTTGCGCAATACGGTGCAGATACATTACGTATGTACGAAATGTTTATGGCACCATTTAATATGGAAATAGCATGGTCAACAGCAGCTCTTCAGGGTGGACATAGATTCTTAAAAAGAGTATGGGCGCTTTACACATCTCAAAATCATAAAATTGAAAAATCAAATCCAGAATTGGTGAATAAGTTAAATAAAACTATTCAAAAAGTGGGAGATGATATTGCACAAACGAAATTTAATACTGCAATTGCCGCATTAATGGAGTTTTTGAATGCATATGAAGCAACACCAGAATTGCAAGATAGCGAAGCAAAGAAGTTTATTCAAATTATTGCACCATTCGCTCCCTTTATTACTGAAAAAATATGGAGAGATGTCTTCAAAGAAAACACATCTGTCCATTTGTCCACATGGCCAACACAGACAGAGGTTGATATAAAAGAAACGTCTGTAGAAGTACCTGTACAAGTTAATGGGAAATTCCGTGGAATTGTAAAGGTTCCAGTTGGAGCTGAACAGGAAGAGATTGTAAAAGTGGCACTTGTTGCAGAAGGAATACAAAAATATCTCGAAGGGAAGAAATACAGACTTATTTATGTGAAGGGGAAGATTTGTAACTTTGTATTGCTTTAAAGTATGTTGCCCAGCCTGGATTTGAACCAAGATAATCAGATTCAGAGTCTGATGTCCTACCGTTAGACGACCGGGCAAGCTCAAGTACATTTTATCATATCCATACACCATACATGTCTGAGTACGTAATTCCAAAAATATTTCAAAAAAAACAACCATCACCCACCCCATTTGCACGATTTAGGGCAAGTATGAATTCTGGCGTGGATATTTGGACTGAAAAGGCGCAAGCAAAGGAAAAACAAGAAAATGAGCTAATTGCCATATTGACAGATCATTCATTTAAATATAACGAAGCTGATGCATTCGCAGTCCAAACACTGTATGGAAAAGTACGGTTTCCTGCCATTATTCCTCCTCAAATGACTCGAAACGTAGTTGAACAGGTTGGCTATCTTGATAATGAAAGGGGACTGCGGGCATTTTATATTGCGATGTGCTCATCTCTCTATTATGAGGCAAGAGTTGGACAAATCACAAAAACGCAGGCAACAAAATTTGCGAATACAATCCACGATCTATTTGTGGGAAGGATTAGTCCATTTCCCAGTAGTATTCCTACAGAAAAATGGATTGATCGGGAATATGCGGAAGAGATAAAAAAATATTCTGAATTACATCCCGAAGAGGAATTTCCCCAAGAATTAGCCAATATTATTGAATTCCCCTTAACTGCAAAGGAAGAATTCGGTCATTTTTTCAATCGAAATTGGCCACAAAAGAAAAGCTAACCCATAATCAGCATGGGTTTTTAGTCTTTAAACTTCTTTTTGTCCCAAAATACCCCTAAAAAGGTGTATAATAGTATGTTCATAATTTGGAGTTTATTCGACTTCTTTTTGTTTAAGTTGACTGATTCCACCAAACTATAATCATATGGAGATTCGTAATATCGTTATCATCGCCCACGTTGATCACGGAAAAACAACCCTCGTTGATGCTCTTTTAAAACAGACAAAGACATTCCGAGATAATCAAAAAGAAATGTCCGAGACTCTTATCATGGACTCAAATGATCTTGAGCGTGAGCGTGGAATCACCATTCTTGCAAAAAATACCTCAGTTTTCTACAAAGATACAAAAATTAATATCATTGACACTCCAGGACATGCTGACTTTGGTGGAGAAGTTGAGCGTACAATCACCATGGCATCAGGAGCCATTTTACTCGTAGATGCTGCAGAAGGTCCACTTCCACAAACAAAATTTGTGTTGTAGAAAGCACTTGATTCTGGCTTAAAAATAGTTCTTGTTGCACTTGAAGCTGGCTTAAAAATAGTTCTTGTTATCAATAAGATTGATAAACGAGATGCACGACCAGAAGAGATTATTGCTGAAATTGAAACATTATTTTTGGATCTTGCACAAGATGATTCCTCACTTGAGTTTGTCACATTATTTGCAGTCGGAAGAGATGGAAAAGCATTTTATAGCTTACCAGAGAACTATTCTGCAGAAACTCCGGGAGATTTAACACCTTTATTTGACACAATTCTAAAAGAATTTCCCAATGTAGCAATGAATGAAGACAAACCTCTTCAAATGCAGATTTCAACACTGGACTACGATAATTATGTAGGAAAATTATGTATCGGAAAAATCACTCAAGGAACATTAAAAAAAGACCAAAATATTGCAGTTGTGGGAGAAAATGATAAGGTAATTGGGACTAATAGAGTGGCAAAACTATTCACCACATCAGGACTAGATAGAGTAGAGGTTGAACAAGCAGTTGCAGGAGACATTGCAACTATCGCAGGAATTCCAATTTTGACTATTGGTCAAACAGTTTGTGATCCTGCATTTCCACAGAGTATGCCTCACATCTCTGTTGAAGATCCAACGATTAAAATAAGCATCGGTCCAAACACAAGTCCTTTTGGAGGAAAAGAAGGAAAGTTTAGCACATCTCGACAACTTCGTGAACGTCTGTACAAAGAAGTAGAAACAAATCTTGGACTGAGAGTTGAGGATGACACAGAAGGTGTTGGTTTTATTGTTTCCGGTCGTGGAGAATTGCACTTGGCAGTTCTTTTGGAAGAAATGAGACGTGGTGGATATGAAATGGAAGTTTCAAAACCACAGGTCATTTACAAAACAATCAACGGAGAAATTTGTGAACCATTTGAAGAAGTAACAATCGAAGTAGAAGAACAATTTTTTGGTGTTATCACAGAAGAAATGGGTAAGCGAAAGGCTTCAATGCTTGATATGAAAAAAGAGGGTGGTAACCAGAACCGCATAGTGTATCGTATTGCAAGTCAAAATCTATTAGGTATTCGAAA
>JAPLYR010000021.1 GCA_026395455.1 Candidatus Roizmanbacteria bacterium
GGCTAAAGAGCACGATGAGATTATTCTCGCGACCGATTTGGACCGCGAAGGAGAAAGTATTTCTTATCACGTTGCGTTTATTTTAGGCCTCATTAAAGAAAACTGGCCCAATATAGAGTTTGCAGATGTATCAAAAAAAGTAAAACGCATTGTCTTTCATGAAATCACCGCTGCAGCACTTAAAGAGGCTTTAGAAAATCCAGCCGAACTACGTATTGACTTGGTAAAAGCCCAACAAGCAAGAAGAATACTCGACCGTATTGTAGGTTATGAACTTTCCCCACTTCTGTGGAAGAAGACTGGGAAAAATTGGTTATCTGCAGGACGCGTCCAGACTGTCGGTGTTCGCTTAGTTGTAGAACGAGAAAAGGAAAGAACTGCTTTCGGACAGGAAGGGTATATTCTCATGACAGGAACATTCACTATTGAAGGAAATGAAGTAACCGCAAAACTGAAGAAAATAAAAGGGGAAGTGGTAGAGATTTCTAAGACAATTAAATTATATGCTGGTGAATATACGTTCACCAGAACATCTATCACAAATGAAACAGCTGAGGATACGAAGAAGGTCTTGATGGCTAGCACCTATGAGGTAGCGAACATGAAAGAGGCAGTTACAAACAGATATCCAACCCCTCCTTACACCACTTCTTCACTCCAACAAGATGCATTTTTTAAATGTGGTTTCTCATCTCGACAGGTTATGAGTCTTGCACAGTCACTCTACGAAAAAGGGTTTATTACATACCACAGAACAGATTCATTTAACCTTTCCACCCAATTCGTGTTCCGTGCAAAAGACTATATTATTGAAAAGTTTGGCAAGGAATATGCTCTGGAAAAACCAAGAGGATATAGAACAAAAAGTCGAAGCGCACAGGAAGCTCATGAGGCAATTCGTCCGACAAAACTTATTGAGGTTGATGATCTTGGAAAGAAAAAAGAATCTCTCACCGTGAATCATAAAAAATTATACAAACTGATATTTGATCGTGCAGTTGCAACACAGATGAAAGAAGCCGAGCTTAAAACAGTTACTTTTGATTTGGTATCTCCAGAAGCCCACATGTTTGAGGCATCAGCTACCAAAGTAGTGTTTGATGGATTCCTCAAACTCATGGAATCGACAAAACAAGAAAACAGAGAGCTTGCAAAAGTCACCGATGGCACGAAAGCAGATATAAAAGATATTGAAGTTAAGGATCAAAAAACATCTCCTCCTCCACGTTATAACGAAGCATCACTTATCCGCACTATGGAAGAAGAAGGTATTGGTCGCCCTTCAACCTATGCCGCTATCATTTCCCTTATTCAAGTAAAAGGATATGTGGAAAAAGACGGAAGATATTTCATTCCGACTGTAATTGGGACAGCTATTTCAGACTACTTGAGTAAAAGCTTTTCAAAGATTTTTGAGCTTGATTTTACTTCTGATATGGAAAATAAGTTTGATGAAATAGCAGAAGGAAAGCAGGATGTGGTTACTGTTCTTGACGAATTCTATAAACCATTCACAGGAGAACTTGATACTCAAAAAAAAGAGGTGGGGATGATTGCAATCAAAGAAGAAACAAATGAAGTGTGTCCAAAATGTGGAAAGCCTATGATAATTCGTTTTTCCAAATTTGGAAAGTTCTATGCATGTAGTGGTTATCCAAACTGTAAAACCACTAAACCGTTCTTATTTGTCGTAAAAAATAGAAAATGCCCAAAATGTACAGGAGATATTGTGGTAAAATTTACGAAGTCAAGAAAGAAGTTTTACGGTTGTTCAAATTATCCCACGTGTGATTTTTCCTCGTGGGCGTTAAATAAAATACCAGCACCAGTAACACCAGATGAAAAGAAACCATCCGCTTAAATACATTTTTATTTCAGGTGGAGTTATTTCCGGCATAGGAAAGGGAATAACTTCTGCTTCTATCTCCTACCTTCTTAAATCTGCAGGCTACAACGTTGTTCCAATCAAATTTGAAAACTATCTTAATCTTGATGCAGGGACCATCAACCCAATTGAACATGGCGATCCTTACCTCTGTGAGGATGGTACTGAAGCTGACATGGATATTGGTACCTATGAAAAGTTTCTTGAACAGCAAATGGGAAGTGATAGTTTTGTCACTATTGGAAAAATATATAAAACGGTTATCGATCGTGAACGACGATTTGAATATAACGGAGAAGATGTAGAAGCTATTCCTCATATCACCAATGAGATAATCGACAGAATTCATGCCTCTGCAAAAAATCATAATGCAGATATTATGGTTATTGAACTTGGAGGTACCGCAGGAGAATATCAAAATGTGTTCTATTACGAAGCTTCTCGAATGCTCACGTTGCAAAAACCAAACGATGTTATTCATGTTCATGTAAGTTATGTTCCTACCCCAAAGCATTTGGGAGAACCAAAAACAAAACCAACACAGCTTTCGGTGCGAACATTAAACTCCATGGGGATTCAACCAAACTTTATTGTTGCGCGCTCTGAAAAATATTTAGATCAAAGAAGACGAGATAGATTTGCACTATTCTGTAATGTTCATGGAGATGATATTATTTCTAATCCAGATGCAGAAAGTGTCTATGAAATTCCTCTTATTCTTCATAAACAGGACTTTGATAAAAAAATCTTAAAAAAGTTACAACTGCCAGAGAGAGAACCAGATCTTTCACGATTTGAAGCACTTGTAAAATCAATCAAAGCACCAAAGACAAAAACAGTGAAAATTGCCATTATTGGTAAATATTTTGGAACAGGAGACTATCAACTGAGAGATTCATATGCAGCTCTGTTTGATGCATTAGATCACGCCTCATGGGATCAATCTGTCAAACTTGAGACTCATTGGGTTGATGCGGAAAAAATTGAAAAACAAGGTGTTGAAGTTATTGGAAAACCAGATGGAATAATTGTTCCAATTGGATGGGGACAACGAGGGGCTGAAGGTATGATAACAGCAGCCAACTACGCTCGAGAACAAAAGATCCCTTATTTGGGTCTTTGCTACGGCATGCAACTTGCTGTCATAGCATTTGCTCGTAATGTAGCCGGTATCAAAAATGCAGATACCTATGAAAATAAACCAGAGACAACAGATCCAGTAATTCACCTTATTCCAGAACAGCAAAAGATATTGGAAAGACGAGCATATTGGAAAGACGAGCATATGGTGGCACCATGCGCTTGGGTGGTTGGGATGCCTTGGTTAAAAAGGGAACACTTGCCTATGAACTGTATGGTACAGAAGACACCAGTGAACGTCACAGGCATCGCTACGAGTTTAATGATGATTATGCAGAGAGACTCGAAAAGATGGGACTTATCATTAGTGCACGCTCAAAACAAGAGAAATTGGTTGAAATTATTGAGCTTGATCGTTCTGTCCACCCATTCTATATGGGCACTCAAGGACACCCAGAATATAAGAG
>JAPLYR010000119.1 GCA_026395455.1 Candidatus Roizmanbacteria bacterium
TATTGAGTTTTGTAAAAAAAATAACCTAAAAAAATATCCATTCTTATCAAACAAGATTTACGAAAAATTTTCAAATGACTGTGCTCAGTTTAATGGTCCATTCACATGGATTAATTTAAGATATCAAGGTTCGTTTGGTGAAAAAAATAGAATATTAAAAAATACATTTAATGAGTTAATTAAACTTAATTGCAAATTAAAATTTAATCCAAAACTATATCTAGTATATGTTCTAAATTTAGTTACTCCTAAGATTATATTGAAGAATATTCAAACACTAGTAGTTAAGATGTACTTTTTATTCAGCTAACCGTACTTTTATATTTGGCAATAAAGAAAATTGTCGCAATCAAGAAAAAAAATGAGATAAAGATAAATATGTTTGCCACATTTTGTGTGCTGCTAAAAGTTTTTATTTCTTTTCTTTCAAAGCTACTATTTATGTTGTAAAGTGTATATTCAGGAGAGTTGTAAATAATTTGATATTGTTGGTTTTGAAGTTGTCTCTCAAACTCAAAAATGCTATAAGTTTTTATTAATGAACTATCTTCATATAAATTTTTTCTTATAAGTATATGTGATATATCCAAATTAGCAATTTCAGTAAAATCATTTTCATCATACAATCTTCTTAAAGAGCTGTAATATTTTGGATCTAAATGTATTAAATCATCATAATATATAAATGAGCTTTTACTTATATTTGGTAATATATCCTGTCCAATATATAACTCTCTTGAGTTTGATATATAAGTATTAAATTGAATAGGGGGGTACATTAGTACATTGCTATTACTACCTATAAGCTCTGATATTTTTTGAAGATTAAATTTTCCTATACTTGCAATAAAGGTTCCACTATAATTGGGGATATTTTTCCCAATAATAGCTTCTTTTGTAAGAATAGGGATATTTAAAACTATGAGTAAAACTGCAAGAATAATGAAAATATTTCTACTTAAAAATTTTGTTTTTTGAACTTGCCAAAAATAGTGAATTAAAACAATTATACTCAAAATAACTAGTGCAGAAAATTTATTATCCGGTGATCTCACCGCTCCAAATAAGCTATTTGTTTTTAAAAGAAAGGTAAATATAAATCCAAAAGGTGGTTGAGGACCTTTAGAAAAGAATAGTGATATGACAAATATTCCTAATATATACTTAATAAAGTGATGGTACTTTTTTGAAATACTAACTACATAACTCATATAAGTGAACATACCTAACAATATCCAACTAACAACATTTTTTAAATATGAAGAAAAAATAAGTAAACTTCTTGGAGACCACGAAGTATATATTGACCATGTATAGTATCCTAAAAGGATATTTAAAATGCCTCCTAGTTCTGAAAATGAAGTTGATGATATTACTGTGTTGTTAATTTTAAAATTGCTATTTTGAACTAATTCTTTTGTAAAGGCATAAATAATATCTGAAATAAGGAAAAAAATGAGAATTACTAAAAATAATACATTCCAATTTATTATTTTTTTTAGAAAGTTGAATTTAAATATGATGACAAAAAAGAGAAATAATGAAACTATAACGATACAGGTCATTACAGCAAAACTCACATTCTGAAATAAAATGTATATAACTAAAGCTAAACTATATATTTGTTTTCTAGAACTTATTCCATGCCTAAATACTTCATAAGTATAAAGGATTAAAAGTGGCAGAATTCCGTAACTTAATACAAAATTAAGACTCCAAAACCCTCCAGAATTCATCCATATCATCGTAAATGGATTGAATACAAATAAAAGGCAAATGAGATATATTCTAGGTAAACGTAGAGGTGTTGAACTTTTATAGAGGTTGTCCTCTATTTTACTAAATCCAATATAACCAAGAATAAGTGTTAATGAGATACAAATTGTAAAAAAAAATATTTGTGCCCACTTAACACTTAAACCAACCATAAATAAAAACTTATATACGATTGCTGTTTTATAAAAAAAGATGAAATTTAATATGTTTGAATTCCCACCATTATTAAAATTCCAAACGCTAAGATATTTATTAACTGCGACATTGGAAATAAAAGGTAGCTGGTCATGGATAAGAAGAAACTCATCTGATTTTAATGACCAAAATAAATATATAACAAAGAAAAACGGTAAAAGTCCAAAAAAACAAAAATTAAGTAGATTCTTATTCATAAAATATTATTTCGCTACTATTTCCCATTTATATGGGATAGAAGTGCACTTTGGCTCTAGCCTCTTAATTTCTCCAACTTCATGTAAGTGAGTAGCACAATTCGCAACAATTGCGGTTTTAGTACCAATACATTTAAATCCATTCCAAATGGCGGGAGGTATTGTCACTAGGCAGTAATTATCATCACCTATGAAAATTTCCATCAATTCGCCATGCGTTCTTGATCCTTTTCGATCATCGTAAAGAACAAGCTTAATCATTCCATGTACAACAGCATAATTAAGGGTCATTTTACTATGAATATGCCAGCCCTTTACCACTCCAGGATAGACAGTTGAAAAATATATTTCTCCAAATTCTTCAAAAACAGGACTATCTTTTCGTAACATATGCATAATTGTTCCTCTTTCGTCTGCTATTTTTTTTAATTGGGTAACTATTACTCCGTCTATCATATGATTAGTATTGCAAATAATAATTGTATGTCTTCCTCAACCCTTCAGTTAAATTGAACTTCTGATTCCATCCAAGAACTTTTTTTGCTTTTTCACTTTCAGTATACATTCTCATTATCTCATTCTTTGCATATTCCTTATCTCTTACTATAAACCCTTTTTTATTACTTATTTCTTCAAGTGTATCAAAAATATTACTTACCTTTATTGGAGTACCTCCAATGTTAAAAATATCATAACTACTCCTCATGTTTTTGATATGACTTAGAGCTAGAATGTAGGCATCTACAATGTCATGGACATATGTATAGCTAAGATATTGTTCTCCCTTAGTTACGTGAAATTCATTTTTTTTTATTAGACTTTCTACCAGTAGTCTTACGAGTTTATTATTATCTTGCTCACCATAAGGAAAGAAGAGCTTTAATGTAAGCGCTTTAAGATTCGAGTCTTGAAGAGACTCAATAAGCTTGTCTTCGAATTTAAATTTTGTCGAGGCATAATAATTAAATGGTTGTATAAGAGAGTGTTCATTAATTGATACGAGAGAAGGAGAGTATTCAAAACATGTACCCGTGTTGATAAAAAAGGTTGACCCATATTGTTGGGCAATAATAAGAAGCCTATAAGGAAAATCTATGTTTGTTTCTAACATGTTTTTTTCTTCTTCTTTTGAATCTTCTTTTCGATAATATGTGGCTAGGTGAATCACTCCATCAATTGCATTTTTTTGAAATAACTCATGAATTGCACCCAGTGTTGGATCACTAGATACTTGAATCAAGTTATCTAAAATATCGTTAATTCTACTCAGATCAGAATGGGGACGAGTAATTATGAATAATGTGTGTCCTAGTTTTAACAATCTTCTTACGAGGTGTGAACCAATAAATCCCGTTGCACCGGTTACAAGAATGTTCATTTCCTTTTTTTAATTAAAAAATGAGTGAGTATCATTTTTATATATTCTAACCTTTTTTTATCAATACCAGAATAAACACCGAGCCAAAGGGCATTATTCATTATTAAGTCAGCGTTCTTGTGGTCTCCGATGACTTTAATTTTAGCTTTAATACCGATATATGCCGGATGACGCAAAAGATTGCCAGAAAATATGTTGCGCGTCCCAATTTTATTTTTTTCAAGATATTCTGTAAGTTCATTTCGAGTGAATGGCGCTTTTGCTTTCACAATAAGAGGGAAGCCAAAATAGGAAATATCGTTCATACTATTTTCTTCCATAAGTTGAAAGTATTGAGAGTATTGAGAAAAAAATGTATACAAACTTCGATAGTTCTCCTGTCTTTTTTTTATAAAGCCGGGAAGCTTCTTAAGTTGAGCAACACCAATTGCCGCCTGGAAGTCAGTAAGCTTTAGATTGAAACCCACTTGAGTGTAAATATACTTATGATCATATCCAAAGGGAAGATCTCCCATCTTCCACTGAAATCTCTTTCTACAGGTATCATCCTTACCAGTATCACACCAACAGTCTCTACCCCAATCACGAAACTGACGAATCGACCTATGAATAAGAGAATTATTTGTGACAATTGCTCCTCCTTCACCCATGGTTATTTGATGAGCCGGGTAGAAGCTATAGGTGGCAATATCCCCAAACGTCCCCAACATTTTACCTTCATACTTAGATCCCAATGCATCGCAGCAGTCCTCAATAAGCCATAAATTATATTTCTTACAAAGATCTACTATTTTTGCTAAATCAAAAGGACGCCCAAGCGTGTGAGCAACCATGATGAGTTTTGTTTTTTTGGTTATTGCTTTCTCAATTTTATTTGCATCAATATTTAAAGTGTCAAGTTCTGCATCAATAAATATCGGTTTCATTCCGAGCATTACACCTGGGTTAACAGTAGTAGGGAAGGCAACTGAAGTAGTGATAAACTCGTCTCCAGCTTTAAGAGCCCTATCTCCAAAGACTGAAGAGGTGAGGGAATAGAGGGCAACGAGATTGGCAGAGGATCCGGAATTGACGAGGGAAACAAACTTAACGTCCAAATAATTTTTGAAGTCTTTTTCGAATAGTTTTGAAAACTCCCCCTCAGTCCACCATCCATCTCTTGCCACTTTTATTGCATTGTTAATTTCTTCTTTATCAAATACTTTACCTGATACTGGAATATAAGTCTTACCTGGAATAAATTTCATGGTATTAAAATTTTTTGTACCAATTTAAAATATGTAACGCTCGATTTTGTATCGTATAATTTTGCTTCCAGCCAAACTGTTTTTTTATTTTTGAACAATTTAGTGATTGATAGGGGATTTCATTTGCGGCAGTATTAAGGATTTTATAACTAATTTTCTGTTTGACCGCTTTCTCTACAGTCTGAATAACTTCCACTACTGATAGATTATCGTTTGATCCAAAGTTGTATGCTTGTCCTTTTGCAGCAACAATATTTACAGCAAGAAGAATATATCCAGCCACAACATCCTTTACATACAGATAATCCCTTATATACTTTCCATTACTACGAATCTCGAGCGGTTTCTTTGTAACGATTGATTTCATGACTCCAGGAATAATACGAGAAAAGTTGGAGTCACCCTCACCATAAATATTTCCAAATCGGGTGATGACAACAGGGGTCTTATAAGTTGAATAATAGGTACTACAAATTAAATCTGTGGCAGATTTAGATGTGTCATAAGGATGATCTCCAGATAATGGATCAGTTTCTACATATTTTTTTTTGTTCAGTTTCCCATAACATTTATCAGAAGAGGCAACAATCACTCCTTTGATCTGTGGGATTGTTCTGACTGCTTCAAGAATATTAATTGTGCTTATTATATTATTTTCCAATGTATGCTTTGGTTTTTTATAAGCTTCAGCTACTAATGCTTGGGCGGCAAGATGAAAGATAAAGTCTATTTTATTTTTCTTAATTAGTGTTGATAGTTTTTTATAGTCACAGATATCAAGCTTTATTACCCTACATTTTTTATGAAGACCACTTGCGAATAAATAGGATTTTTTATCAAGGGTGATATCAACTACTATAATATTCGCCTTGAGTTCTAATAACTTTTCCACTAAATGCCCACCCACAAACCCCACCCCACCAGTAACTAATATATTTTTTCCTTGTAGTTTCACTTTATAAACTTTACGAACTTTATAACATTAAAACGTTTAAGCCCACATCTTCCATGGTTTACTTTCTTCCCACAATTTATTTAAATCGTCTAGCTCTTTGTAAGTGTCAACAGCCATCCAAAATCCTTCGTGATTGTAAAGTGAAAGTTGATTTTCACTCGCTAGTTTTTTAAGAGCAGGATGTTCTGTTTTACCAACCTCAAGATAACTAAAAAAACGCTGATCAAACACCATAAATCCACCATTTACATAATCTGAGAGTACGGGCTTTTCTACAAAGTGTTTGACATGATTATTGCTACCCATTTTAACAAGTCCAAACTTTGATCGAGGGTGAACTCCAGTAAGAGTGCCAATTGTTTTTTGTTTTTTATGAAATTTAAACACATCTTTTATGTTTAGGTCTGTAACCCCATCCCCATAGGTGACCATAAAATAGGGATCTTTTTTAGGTATATATTTCTTACAAAGAAGTATTCGTTCGCCTGGTTGGGTTTCAACACCAGTATCAACAAACGTTATTTTGAAATCATCCACTTCATGGCGATTTTCTAAAAAAAATTTGGATTTATGATTCTTAGTTTCAAGAGTAAAGTCTGATGTAAATGCTTTTTGATTTAGAAAGAAATCTTTAATGTAGTCCGATTTATAGCCAAGAGCTAGGACAAATTCATTAAAACCATAATGTGCATATATTTTCATAATATGCCAAATGATGGGCTTACCGCCAACAAGTACCATCGGCTTTGGCTTATATTCTGTTTCTTCCTTAAGGCGCGTACCAGTGCCTCCACATAGTATAATTACCTTCATGGGGATATTATATAATAATCATGTCAAATACACCCATACAATGAACCTATTCGTAATAGTAATTAAAAGCATATATACTGCTACTGTAATAGCAACAGTCAGCATATTTCTTGCCTTTTATTCTTTATTTTCATTGGATTCCCGGTTTTTCTCAATAACAGAGCAATACAAAGACCCTATTATAAAAGGGAAAATTCATGCTTCGTTCCCCAATTTGGGAGCTATTATTGTCCATTTTGAGCGCCCGAGCAGCAAAAAAGGGTCTTTTTTGTTCCAAATGCAAGAAATCAACTCGAACACCCTCCATTATAGTGCCACTTATGCACTACAAGACATTTATAATCTTCAATCCTATCCATTTGGATTTCCTGTAATAGTAAATTCACAAAATAAATCATATTTCATCAAAATGGAGTCACAGCACCTTTCCATAAAGAAGAGTGGAGTTGTATATGAAATGATATATCCCTTTGATAAAGGAAGTCTTTTTCGAGGAGAAAGAGCAGTTCAATTTATATTAGGCAAGATAGAGCAATATTGGAAAGATTTGTTGTATTCAAATAACCTCATTTTTTATCTTGCTCCAACATTTTTCTTTCTTTTCTTCACAATCATACATTTAATTTTTAAAGATAAGTTTCAACGTACTGAAATTTACCGACAAAGCAAAGAACTCGCAAAACCAACTTTTTTAAGTTTATTACTTTTTATTGGGTATGATATTTTATTTATTCCTAAAATAAATGATTTGCCTATTGCTCTTCTATGTATGATGTGGGCTTTGCTCATTTTTTCCTACCGATATAAAAGCCAGAAGTCATTTGTTGGTGCTCTTTTTTTCCTGATACTCTGCCCTATTCTTCTGGTGTCAAATATGGGGCTTATTGCAGAAAAAGCATCTGCATGGGCCTTTATGTTTATGGTAATGGGCACCATTCATGCATTAATTGAATTAAAAAATGAAGAAGCTCCAAATGAAAATTATTTTATATTTCATATTCACCAACTGCTTAATTATATTCCTTCCTTTGACAGTGCACTGCTACTTTGGTACAAAAAAATGACGTATAAAAAACAGAAACCTATTACCATAAAAGTAACGTTAAAAGATTACATACACCAATCCGTTGCAGGAATAAAGGAGTATGTTCTTTTCTTTTTATACGTAATGGCGGGAACTGTGATAATCCTTACAGTTGTAACCGTATACACAAAAGTTATGAGTGTTCGAGATAGAAAGCTTAAAAATCCAGTCGTTCAGTTAGTAGAACCGAAACTTGTCTACCCTGCAACAAAAGTATTATTATTCGGTAGTAGTTTTGGGAGTAGAATTGATGAGAGATACAGACTTATGAAGGATGGCGTAGAGGTGAGACCAGACTATTGGGAAGATCATAAAATTATCTTCACAATTCCCCTCGGATGGAAAACAGGGATTGTGAATATATGGATTGAACGACCCATACAGTGGAATGGTGAAACAATAATAGAAATAACCAAACCTGTTCAAATAAAACTTCTTCCAATATCTGGATGGAATTCACCAGATGACGATCTCTACTTTGAGCAAATGAAAACGTGGAAGAAGGAGACCAGGGAAATAAATGGATATAACTAAGGTTTAAACGTATAATAGTGTAAATGAATTATTCCTTCTGGGCAGATGAGGCTTATATATCCGGCATAGCCGCTCAACTAGCACTAGGTAAACTCACTTTTTTGCAAGCTATTAACGCTCCCGGTATCACATACCAAAAGTTAAACATGTTTATTATTGCAATTTTTTTAAAACTGTTTGGAATTGGCGAAGCGGTTTCACGGATTCCATCAATCATAATGCTTTTATTAGGTGTTATCTTCATCTTTCTTTTGACCAAAAAACTTAGTAATAAATATGGTGCAATGCTTGCTGCATTTCTGTATGGCTTTTCACACCTCAACCTTTCCTATGCCACTCAGGCAAAACCATACATTTTTGTCGAATTTGCAACGATAGCTATTATTTATCTACTAGTAAAGATTGATGAACAAAAACAGTTTAGTTCAAGTATCAAGTATCATGTACTTATCATTATTATTGCGTCGATTGCAGTTCTTTTCCACTATATTGGCATATTCTTGTTAGCGCTCTATTTTGTACATTTATTACAGTCATTTAGAAAACTAAAAGTAAGATCATATTGGTGGCTATTATTAGTAATCCCTTGTTTATTTCTTCTTGGTATAGAGCTTATTCCGGTTGTAGTCAACACCGTACTTGCAAAAAACTTTTTTACATACAATCATACGTATCAGGCAATAAAATTATTTGCTTATAAATATTCACTTATATCTCTATGTGCCGGACTTGGGTTTGTTTGGATATTTAAGAAGAATCCTAAAATAAGTATAAGCATTTTTTTCTATATATTTATTATTCTTCTCATGACCTCATTTGAGGTTTATATATTTAACATTCGTTATGTATTATCTCTCTTTGGACTAATATTTCTCTACTTTGGTATTTTCTGGGCGAAAGTGGGGGAGAAGTATATGCCCAAAAAACCATGGGTCATCCCACTTGTTGTGATGCTTTTGATATATATCACAGGATATAAAATTGTTCGTTTGCCACAAGCATACTTCAATCCTAATATGGATAAATATGGTGATGTACAAATTGCAAACTATAAAGATTTTTATGCTGAATTAAAACAACGATTTCCTGACTATAAAGATAGGTATGTGGTGAATGATACGTTTGACGTGGAATATTGGTATTTTGGCAGATACTCAGACGCATATTTTATGAAGGGAACCACTACGCCTACTCAACATGCTGTTGTAAAGCAAGCCAAGATGTATGGGACACTTGACGACTTTAAGAAGATGATGAAAGAACACCCTCAAGGTCTTCTTATCATGGAGGATTGGCAAAGCTTCCTTCCAGATGACATAAAAATGTATGCGAAAAAGAATCTTAAGCTTGAACTGAGAGTCGAAAGCCTAAAAGAAGCGCCAGATGACCCATGGCCATTAGCACTGTACTCATGGGGTTATTAAGGAGTTACTTTTGATGCGGTCATCTGAACTTGTTTTGATATCCAATGGTATGTTTTTTCCATTCCTTTAATCAATGATTGATTTGGCTCCCAATTAAGCTTCTCTCTGATCAATCTATTATCAGAATTCCTTCCTCGCACTCCAAGGGGACCTGCTATGTGTTTTATCTTTATCTTTTTCCCAGCAATTTTCATAACCATATCTGCTAAGTCGTTAATACTTATCATTTCTTCAGAACCGATGTTGACAGGACCTGTGAACTTTGAATTCATAAGCTTTCTCACTCCTTTTAAACATTCATCAATATAAAGAAATGATCTTGTTTGCTTTCCGTCTCCCCACATTTCCATTGTCCCACCATTTGGTGTTTCGGCTACTTTTCTACATATGGCAGCAGGCGCTTTTTCTTTTCCACCTCTCCATGTTTCTTCAGGTCCAAATATGTTGTGAAATCGTGCAATTCTTACTTGCACGCCAAAGTTTCGGAAGAATGAAAGATAGAGCCGTTCGCTGAATAACTTTTCCCAACCATATTCCGAATCTGGTGCAGCTGGATATGCAGATTCCTCTTTACAGTTTGGTTTTTTTGTAGAAAGTTGATTATGGGCAGGATAAATACATGCAGAAGAGGAGAAGAAGATTTTTTTTATACCCATCTTCTGTCCTTGATGGATTATGTTTAAATTGATTGTGGCAGAATTGTGCATTACATTTGCATCATTGTCACCTGAGAAGATATATCCTGCACCTCCCATATCCGCAGCAAGTTGATATACCTCATCAAACGGCTGATCAAGTACTTTTCGTACGACTGATTGCTCTCGAAGGTCGCCTAGAATAAATTCGTTTGCTGCTGACTTACTATACTCTGGACGTTTAATATCTACTCCACGCACCCAAAAACCTTCTTTAACAAGTTTTTTTACCAAGTGACTTCCGATAAATCCACCAGCGCCACATACAAGTGCAGTTTTATTTTGTTTTGTACTCATAGTCCGACTTTGTAAATATCTGTACATAATCTTATCTCATAATTGTAAATTATGACACAATATTTATAAGAGTCTTGAATTACCCAAAAAATTACCATATATACTACTAAACCCCATTAAGATAATATATGACAAGTAGATAAGATATAATTAGAGCAATGAAAAAAAGCGCTGGGTTAATTTCTCTTGTATACGGACTTACAACCGGAATACAGATTTTTGGGCAAATTATTGTGGCGCGCATTTTTGGTGCCAACCTATCACTTGATGCTTTTGTATCTGCTGTAACTATCCCCACAATGCTGACTACTGTTATTGCAGGGACTTTAAACAATGCGCTTCTCCCACAACTTAAAAAGCACCAGATAAAAAATGAGGAAGAGGGGAATGTATATTTTTTTCGTTTAATGATCCTCCTTGGAGGACTTGCATTATTGAGTAGTGTTATTGTAGATGTGTTCTCAGTGCAATTTGCAACAATGCTTATTGGTGCACGTGGACAGTCATTTGTCCTACTAACAGATAGTATGATGAAGTGGATGCTCTACACTCTACCGTTTACATTGGCGGGAACATTTTGTAATTCATATTTATATACTAAAAATAAATTTGTGGTTCCGTCTCTTGCTTATCTCACGGGGAGCATTATTAATCTTGGGATCATCGTATTATTATCTCCAACGCTGGGAATATGGAGCATGGTTTTGGCATTTATAGTTGCCATCGTTTTACAACTCTTTATTACATTCCCATATAAACTGATTCCTTACATAAGTAAATCTTTAAAATCAGTTATCAGCAATGCATCTGTAAGTGATTTAAAAATACTTTTCCGTGCATGGCTTCCTCTTATCGTTAGTACCTTTGTTCTCCGATTTGATGGAATATTAACTCGAACTTTTTCTGCCGGACTTCCAACTGGGTATATTGTATATACAAACCTTGTTTCAAAACTGTTTGGCGGATTGGTGGGTATTATCATGATTGGGATACAAACCGTTACGTTTCCCCATATTGTAGAACTCATCCATAAAAATGATATTAAAAGAGCGGCAAGTCAGGTAAGAAAAGCAAAGCTCTATGCGTTTGGATTAACCATTCTTACCATATTGGTGATTGTCTTTATTTCTCCATTCTTTATGAGACTATTACTCACCGGTGGTAAATTCTCTGGCAAAAATGTTGAAGTGCTTATCTCTCTATTTCCATACTTTGTACTTCCCGCGCTTGCTTGGGGTGTTGACTCGCTTTTTACTCAGCCAATCACCGCTATTGGGAAACAATATATGATGACTATCGTTAATATAATTGGGGTTATTTTAGCTTGGATAGGCGGCACAATTGCCAATCAATTGTTTGGCGGACTAACTGCAATCTCTGTCGCATTGATAGTTCTTGGCTTTACTGGCATAATAGGAGCTGAAATCATATGGTACATACAGTCAAAGAAACTGCTTCTCGCCCACAAATAACAGTAGTTGTTGGGACTCTCAATAGACCCCACATTGTAATGAAGCTTATCGATCAGCTTGTAGAAGAATCAAAAGAAATTCCAATGGAAGTAATAGTGGTAGATCAATCTCTCCAGGAAAATCTTAAACTACTTCAAACACAGTTTCCTCAGATTCCCCATTTTTTTCTTGTCCATTTTGACAAACCAAATACGTGTAAATATTTAAACTATGGATGGAAGAATGCAAAGGCGCCTATTGTCCTGTATCTTGATGATGACGTGACAATTACGAAAAAAACTATTCAGTCGCATATCGACGCTTATACTGAAAGCTCTCTTTATGCAGTGGCAGGAAGAGTTATAAATGATAATGAAAAAGTATCAACCGATGAGAGAGTAGGGAAGGTGCAGTGGTTTGGAGCATTGTTTACCAAGAACTTTACCTATGAAAAAAGTACTTTTGTTGACTTTCCTTATGGTTGCAACATGTCTTTCAGAAAATCGACATTACAAGAGTTAGGTGGGTTTGACGAAAAACTATCTCCCCCTATTTATTCTTATAACGAAGTTGATATGGGCTATAGAATAAGTAAAAAATATAATAACTCTATACTTTTTTCTCCCGACGCGCTTGTATATCATCACCAGTACAAAAGAGGTGGGACCAGAAATGATTTTGAGATGAAAAAAGTAATTGAATGTAATAACTTCAACTATGGATACTTCTTAGGAAAGAATTTTAATTGGATAGAAAATAAGTTGTGTTTCTTACGGAGACTCCCATATCAATTGTTTAAGGAGCCGACAGCAATTCCTGCAATTTTAAAAGGATTTATCTATGGGAAAAAAAGATAACTTTAAAAGTTTCAAACTTTCAAACCTTTTACCTACACTCTCCTTCATTGTCGTTGGATTCCTCGTTTTCGTTCGTTTCTATCGCGCAGTTAACTTCTTTACCTTTAACTTTGATGAAGAATACCAAGCCTTAATGGCATATGAACAGGTGAAGGACTTCCACCCTATTTGGATTGGTGTCTCAGCCTCAAATATTGGGTTTTACTTGGGACCAGGGTTTACCTATCTTAATGCATTCTTATTTAAACTTACTCATGGGGACCCCGTTTCCATTGCGTATTTTGCACCACTCCTTGGCGTACTTACTGGTTTGAGTATTTACTTTGTTTCAAAAGAACTATTTAGCAAAAAGGTCGCGACACTCGCTACTATTTTCTATCTTGGGTCATCTCTCATGAACTTCTTGGATCGCCGTTTTTGGAATCCGCTCCCCATTCCTTTTATTACGATCTGGCTTTTTTATTTTTTGTATAAAGCTCAGAAAGATACTCGCTATTTTATTGGTGTTTCATTCTTACTTGCCGCAAGTTTACATGTACATTTGTCTCTTCTAGTGTTTTGGCCAGTGGCATTGTTTTACGCTATAAAAAATATTAAAAAGATTTCTCTTAAAACGTGGATTCTAAGTATTACAACCTATGTGATTATTATTTCTCCGTTACTCGTTTTTGATTTCGTCCATAACTTTGATAATATCTCGGCTCCACTTCGCTTTATTCAAAATAAAAATATTGAACATCAAAAAGTAACTGCGGGAACTATTAATAGTCATTGGGCAGTATGGATGGATAGTCTTTCCCGCTATTTGTATATTGCTCCTGTTACAGATCTGCAAAACGAACAATGTCTTGGACAGCACTGTGCAATAACGCCTGGTAATAAGTGGATTGGTATTATTTCGCTTTTTGCACTCGGATATTTAGTTTTTGGAGCGCTCAAAGACAAGAAAAAACAATATCTTCTTCTGATGATTGTATTTAGTATGGTTTTTTTCATTCTTTATCCAGGATATTCTGCAGAATATTATTTACTAAACTTTTTTGTACTGTTCCCAATCGTACTTGCATTATTTTTTGAAGTTCTCCCAATAATAGTTACAGTGGTAGTGCTTACATTATTTCTCTTGTTTAATTCATTGACTGTTATGAACAGTACACAGGCGCAATATGGGCTAACTGCCCGAAAAGATAGAAAACTATGGAAAAGAGAATAGAAAGTACCATCCGTATGGTGGGTGGAGATATTTATTTAAAATCTATGGGAATACCCCAACAACTTCTTTTGCAGATGAATTCTTTGGGTGGATATATCAAAAAGAAATAACAAATGAAAAACCTGTATATAAAGTTGTTGTTTCTGACGACATAGAGTATAAATCTACCGTAAAGCCAATTCTGCAGTTTAAACAAGGCGCATATTATTTTTATATTTTTAAAATAGAAACAGTATGAAACTACTAAAAAAATATTACCTAGTTATACTTGCATTTATCCTTATTGCTTTTCTGCGACTTTGGAAAGTTGGAGGACTTTTTAATTTCACTTTTAGTGAAGAAATGCAGGCAGTAATGGCGTGGGAACAGGTAAAGCATTTTCACCGCATTTGGATTGGAGTGAGTGCAGCAAATATTAATTATTATCTGGGTCCTGGATTTACTTATCTGAACGCCCTCCTCTTTGCATTTTCCAAAGGAGACCCCATTATTCTTGCCTACTTTTCTGCCTTATTAGGTATAGTCACAACGATCAGCCTGTTTTACATTGTGCGTAGTTTGTTTTCAACAAATACAGCTCTATTTGCATCACTGATATATGGATGCTCCACTCTTATTAACCTTCATGACAGACGTTTTTGGAATCCCACTCCAATGCCATTTATTACCCTTTGGGTCATCTATAGCCTTATAAAGGCACGACAAAACACCAGATGGTATATTCTTACCGCATTTTTTATTGGATGTTTTTTCCATTTTCATCTTTCGCTTCTTTTTCTCCTTGTTCCAACATTTTTTAGTATTCTTCAAAACATAAAAAAGATCAAAATTACCACGTGGATCATGATGATTGCGATCTATTTACTTGTTACTTCTCCTCTTATTGTTTTTGATTTTGTCCATAATTTTGATAACTTACTTATGCCATATAAAACTCTGATAGGAGAAAAGAAGGCAGAATTACATCCTTTTTCTGTCGGAGACATACTAGGACATGCAAAAGAACTCCTTTCAACACTGGGGAGAATGTGGTTTATTCGACTGAATACCAACCCACAAGATGAAGTTATACTTGAATCTCATTCAAATAAGACTCCAGGGAATCTAATATTTTCATTGGTGTCATTGGTTGCATTGGGCTGGTTTTTCTTAAAAAATAGAAAGACTGGATATCAGATTTTTTTTATTGCACTACTCACTATAATTGCCGCTTTTGTATTTTATCCAAGTTACAATCCTGAATACTATCTCATGAGTTTTATTACGCTCATGACGATTGTTATCGGGTATTGGCTTAACTCACTTCCTAAACCAGTTGCGGTTGTATTAGTAAGTGTATTTATCATTGCAAATATCCTAACTGTCATTACTCTATCAGATAAATATGGACTTACTGTCCGTAAACAATTAGTACAAAAAACAATGAAGGCAATAAAGAATAAAAGCTTTAGTCTAGAAACGGAGGGAGTTTTAGAAAGTAAACAATTTACCTATGCGGGCTGGCGATATTTATTTAAGGCATATGGCAAAACCCCAAGCCAAAGCAATGTTGACTCTGTGTTAAGTTGGATTTATCCTGATGAAGTGAGCACAGAAAAACCACAATTAAAAGTGGTTGTATCCGATACGATTAAGCTTTCATTTCCAAAGTCGTTGGCAACCTTTAATGTGAAAGACTATTATTCCTACGTTCTTGAAAATAATTGATGCTTTTTTTAATATTCAAAAATGCCTGAAAAGAAACAAATAGATAAACTGAGAAAACAGGGAGGTATTTTTTTACAGCTAGCTTTGGCAATTTTTTGTCTGTATATTCTCTATTCTCATTGGGTACTATTTGCAGTGTCCAATTTTGAGGTAAATGAATTTGCTGGGGCATTGCGCATGCTCCCACACTTCTATTATAAACTTGGTTTAACACCTTACAATCAATTTGGGATTGTTTATCCACCTGGGTTATTTTTGATTGTGGGAAAGCTCATTCCGTTTGCTTCTATTTTTCAAAGAAACCTCATTTTTAGTATTATAGAATTGATTTTTGTCGGTCTTAATTGCTTTTTAATAAGCAAGCTGGCTAAAACCAAAGCTCAAAAGATAACAATCGTTTCTCTTTTCTTACTGATAAGCGTTATTATTATTGGAAATGTTTGGAGTGACCCCTTTTCTTATCAACTCCTAACAACACTTATTTTATTAAATCTCCTCTTCCTCTCCTCCAATAAACAATCATTACGGATCCCTATAGCAAGTGCATTTTTAGCAGACCTATCTGTTTTTTTTAGATGGGACCTCATTACTATATATGCTGGAATGACCTCGGCTCTCTACTTGGCTTATATCTTATATACAACGATATTCAAAAAAAGAAATATTCAGGATAGGATTGGCTTTTGGAGAGTTATCTTTTTTGAGTTAATGGGGTTAGGTGTTGGGTTCCTGTGTTTAGCTGGTTATCTCTATTCTATCCATGCACTCAGAACAGGGATTGATTTTATTTTTCGTATCCCAACATTAGTAATTTTGCCATATAGAAAATTACCATTGCCTCCATTTGTTTCTATTTTTAATAATGCCTATTCTATATATTCATGTCTACTCATCATTGCGGTAAATGCAATTCGATATATTCGTAACAAATTATTTGGCTCAGGCTCGTTTATAAAGCTGTTTCTGCTGTGCTTCCCATTAGTACTCCTTCCATATGCTCTTGGAAGAACGAATTTGGGACATGTTTTGCCATTGTTGTATTTGGTAGCTCTCTCTTTGTTGATTGAGTATTCGATGTTTCCTAAAAATCCTGTTCCGGTCATTCTTATGTTTATATTACTTATTCCCATATGGAACTTTTTTATCCCTGGAAGAAGTATTCTGCCAAAAACGAAGAATTATTTAAGTAAAACAGTGAACACACTCGTGAGTGATTGTAAAAGTAAGATGCCGCAATCTTCTTTATACAATTCGCTATTCGTTGGGAGATTAAGTTACCAACAATTTATCTCAAATTCTGCAGTGCTCTATCTTTTAAATCCAGATAAACCCCCTGCAACAGCATATATCAGCGATGAACCAGGACTTCAAAATAGTTGTTATTATGGTTCGTTAATAGCAAAGCAATTAGAAAACTCACCTAAACCAATGTTATCTTTTCTAGAAGTAAGTCCTCAGGAACCGGAACATAATCTGACAAGATATATGCAATCGTGCAATAAAATTGAAGACTTCCTAAAAAATGGGAAGTTTAAGACAATAGGAAAGTGCACTGTAAATACAAAACAATTTGAAATAAGAATCTACCAATAAGCATGAAAAAAATATCCATACTATTACCTGTTTATAACGAAGTGAGCGTTATTGAATCTGTCATACAAGAATGGTCATATGAATTAACTAGACAAAAAATGAGTTTTGAATTGGTTATATGCGAGGATGGTTCTTCAGACGGGACCAGCCAATTGTTAAGAAAAATACAGAAAAAATATTCGTTGGTTCTTAATCAAAAAAAAGCTAGACGGGGATATGGAGACGCAATTATTGACGGAATAAAGATGGCACAATCAGAATATATAGTGAGTATTGATTCTGATGGTCAGTGTGACGCTTCAGACTTTAGGAAATTTTGGGATAGTAAAAATAAATCTGACATTGTGATTGGGTGGAGAACTAAAAGACTTGATGCACCCCAAAGGAAACTATTTTCACTTCTATTTAAAGTTGTTTTTAATATGTTATTCCCATGCAATATCCATGATCCCTCAGCTCCATTCGTCTTATATAAAAAGAAGACAGTACTTCCATATATAAAATATATTAGGTACTTAAAAGAGGGTTTTTGGTGGGGATTTATTGCCACTGCAGTAACGAACGGATTGACGGTGAGTGAGTTGCCTATGAATCATCGAAATAGGTTGAGTGGCGAATCTGTTGTATATAAAATAAACGAAGTGCCAGGGATAGCAATCAGAAATCTTTTTGGTTTATTCAAGTTAAAAATGGTATTCGTGATGAAGTAGACTATAATTAATCTGACTATGCAAACGATAACAGTAGTAATCCCAGTAAAGAATGAAGAGAACAATATTGAGCGATGTATTAAGAGTGTCCTGTGGTGTGATAAAGTTTTAGTAATTTGTACGGGCACAGATAAAACCGCCGAGATTGCAAGGTCACTTGGGGCAGAGGTAGTGGAGAAAGGTAAGTCAAATACAGATGACTTTGAGGAGTTGCAAAGAAATCTGAACTGGGCAAATGAAACAGCAGCTACAGAGTGGATACTACGAATTGATGCGGACGAAGTTATAACACCGGAGTTAAAAGCTGAAATTCAGGCAACATTACACCTCCATGCTTCAACACTACAAAACTCACCCATAGTCGCCTATGGTATTCCTCGACTGCAGAACTTTCTTGGTACATTTCTTACCGGAGGGGACTGGGCATACGACCGTTTAACCCGACTTTTTAAGCCTCAATTTTGCATGTACGAGCCCATTGTAAAGGTGCATGAGCAGTTTCAGGTAAAAGGATCCATTGGATATCTTAAAAATACCCTTCTGCACTATTCTCACCCAGACACGAAGACTCTCATGAAGAAGTTTGAGTCTTACACCTCACTTGAAGCTCTTGAACTAGAAGAAACTAAGTTAAGCGCATTTCTAAAACTACTAATTGTCCCTCCATACGTATTCTTGCGATGGATGATCTATCATCATGGATATAGAGACGGATGGGTGGGAGTAAAGGCAGGAGCAATGCGAGCGTACTATGACATTATGTTGTACTCAAAGTTCCTGGCTAAGAAGTAACTACCATTAACCGCAATTCTATCCTTTCATAACTGGCTAAACAGATCTTTTTGTAGCGTATAAGCCGTTGTGTTGTTCACGTAACCGCTATAAACTCTAAATACTAAATTTTAAACACTAAACAAATCCTAAATTAAAAATCATGGAACAAAATTCTAAATTAAAAACAAAAAAATACGATCTTGAGGAACGAGTAGTGTTGTTTAGTGAAAATTTGATTATTTTTTGTAAAACACTTATTGTCACATTAACATCAAAGCCACTTATTGATCAGCTTATGAGAAGTGGCACAAGTATTGGGGCAAACTATATGGAGGCAAATGCCTGTAGTAGTAGGAGAGACTTTATTAATAAAGTAAATATTGCTCGTAAAGAAAGTAAAGAAACTATGTATTGGCTCAGACTATTGTCAGTACAATTTCCAGATAAAAAGGAGACGTTGAGAACGCTGTGGAAAGAAACTCATGAACTCTACCTCATTCTCGGTGGCATTTTGAAGTCTTCTAAAAGTAAACTTTAGAATTTAAGATTTAGGGTTTGCTTAGTATTTAGTGTTTAGAGTTTAGGATTTTTATTCAATATTTAAATTTGATTTAAAATTAAAAATTTTAAATTTTAAATTTATTTATATTTTTTCAAACGTTATTACTTTTATTCCGTTAATCTCTTGTTCTTGGATAATACGTTTTGGACCTATCTCATCTGTCTCCCACGTACTCCAACTTTTCCAATCGAATCGTGGATTCTCAACAAAGAGAATTAATTTTTGCGCAGTAAAATACTCTGTAACTTCTGGAATCTTAAAACCTTTGATTCGAAGAAAGAATCGATAGTCATCTGCTTGGGGCACTTTATTTTCCATATCAAGAGCCGCAACCACTGCAATTTTTTCTTTTTTATTTATTGTTTTATTTTGAGCAACTTGGTTAACAACTGATTGTATTTTTCCAATAGATCTTAAAGATTCTTTGGGAGTAGGAGAGATAAATGCACCTCCTAAAAAAATAAGAGTAATTATTCCCAGCAGAGTTCGTCCCCACACTCTCTTCACCATAATAATCGAAACTGTAAAATACAAAATGCACGTTAAGCCCAAAAGATAGTGAGGAGGAACCCTTGAGACAACTCCAAAAAAGAGTATCCCTAAGGTACTCAGAAGTAACCACCATCTTTCTCGAACCTTACCTGAGAAAAGGAGGACTATGAAAACAACAACAAATCCAAACAGAGAAACACCACTTGTGTCTATAAGTGTTTGCACGTTAATAAGGCTTGGAGCAATCTTCATTCCAACACTTGGATGCGTAATCCATTGTCTGAATAAAAACCCTTTGGTAATAATTTCAAATAGAATAATAGGTGTCCAGATGCCAAGAAAAAGTGCTGAAAAGATAAGGGGGAACTCAAACCACAGACAAATGAGAGAAAGAAGGAGCCATAATACATAGGTAAATCCATTTCCCGGATGCATGACGAGAGTTCCAAACCATGGAGAAAACCCAATAACTGTCAGTGCAAGGAGAGTTCCTCGTTTCACACCAAGAACGGCGAGCACAATAATGGCAAGGAAAATATTTGCAATAAGCAAGGAATACGCACTCCCTTTGCCAATGAGAAGTGCTGGGAAAGATAAATAGTAAAAGAGGGGACTTGCATGAAAACCTGGGCTCAAAGTTGGTCCCAACCAGATAACCTTTTGCCCTATCCACAATTTTGATAGTTGACTTAAGTCTCTGCCAAAATCAGTGTCAACATAAAAGGTATTGAGACCTCCGCGGGTCCATAGATATATGATAAAAAGAAGTGTAAAAAGAAGAACATAATTTCTGAAGATATTTTTTTTAATAATCTTCAAAACGTTACTCATATATTATAGTGTCGCAGGTTGAGCGTTTAAAATCTCAATAACCTGCTGAACATCTGCCTTTATATGATCGATAAGTTCGTTCCTTGAATTAAATTTGATGACAGGACGTACAAATTGTACTGTCTCTACAAAAATTTTTGTCGTAACGAGAGGGGATAGTTGATATTTTTTTATATCTCCTTCAACGAGCCCAATGAGGTAAAGTTCAACAGACTTTTCTTTATCTTTAAAGGTTGGCGATTCTCCAACAAACATAGCAGTTTTAAATAGTATTCCATTTATAGTTGCACGTGCAGCATATACACCATCTTCCATTATCACTGTATTAATATCATGCAGATTAATTGTGGGAAAACCCAATGTGCGAGCTCTCGATCGTCCTAATATATGTGTTCCAGAGAATTTCATATTTTTTGTAAACTACCAATTTTATACATTGAAAATACAAGAACAAGTGCTGCTCCAATTTGAACTGGAACAAGAATTGACTTATATAATACCACATCAATCATCACGGCTAAGAAGGGAAATGTCAGTTCGAGTATAGTAGATATTTGCACTGGCGTTTTCTTAAGTCCTTTGTAATAGATAAGAAGACCCACCATCCCAGTTGAAAATGCAATAAAGGTAAACTGTGCAAATTGGGACCATGTTACAGATGATGCGGCTGATTGTTGTCCCATGATGAGAACAAGAATAAATGCCAGTACAGTAGTAATCCAAAATCGTAAGGCAGTAATATATGTGTCGTTATGTTTTAAAAGAGTATAGCGAGAAAATGCAGTAGTTGAACCCCACGCAACTGCCGCTCCAAACGCACATAATGCAGCAATAAAAGTTTTATCTCCCGTGTTGAAGTTTACAACACCCTTTGGAAATGTAATAAAGTATGCAGAGATAAGTGCAACAATTGCCCACAGTATATATTGTTTATTTAATTTTTCTTTTAATAAAATTCTTGCAGTGATTATTGCAAAAATAGGTTGTAATTTTTGTAACAAAAAGACAACGCTAAAGGAAATATAATTGGTCATGAGGAGGGCAGAGGTAAAGAGGAGTGTTCCCAGCAACCCACTAAATAATGAAACTGTTCCTATCGCAGCCCATTCCTTCGCATTTAGCTTTTCTTTTTTAAAACCTTTGGAGACAATAGGAAAAAGGAGAATCGATCCTATTAAGTGTTCAAAAAATACAATGACACTTGGAGGTAAACTATATAAGCTTCTTCTGACGATGCCATCAACTGCCCACAAAGAAGCGGCGATGATGATAAGTAGTGGACCATTATTCCATACTTTTTTCATACATATATAATACACCATT
>JAPLYR010000089.1 GCA_026395455.1 Candidatus Roizmanbacteria bacterium
TACATCTATATTTGAAATATCGTCAGTTAATCCTCCCACTAAATATGTTTTGCCAATAGTTCCTTTTTTGATGATTGCATCAATTGCTTCACAGTGGTCAAGTACATAGAGCCAATCTCGGACATAAAGACCATCACCATATACTGGAACTTTTTTGCCTTCAATAATATTGGTGATTGCGAGTGGAATCAATTTTTCTGGGAAGTGGTATGGTCCAAAGTTGTTGGAACAGTTGGAGAGTGTATATTGCAATCCATAGGTGTCGCCATATGCGCGGACAAGATGGTCGGAAGCTGCTTTGGAAGCAGAATAGGGACTATGAGGATTGTATGGAGTGGTATCCATAAACTTCTCAGTGGAATTTAGTGGAAGAGCTCCAAAAACCTCATCGGTTGAAACATGGTGAAAGCGAGGAACTTTATTTTTTACTGCTGCCTCAAGAAGAACGTGCGTCCCCACAATATTGGTTTGAATAAAAGGGGAGGCGTCAAGAATAGAGCGGTCAACATGACTTTCAGCCGCAAAGTGAACAATAATGTCAACATTTCGAGTCACATCTTCTACGAGTCGTTTGTTGCAAATATCTCCCTGAATAAACTCGTAGTTAGGGTTTTTTTCGACCTCTTTTAGGTTTTCCAAATTTCCGGCATAGGTGAGCTTATCGAAGTTGATTATTTTATCCTCTGGGTACTTTTTCATCCAATACAGAATAAAGTTAGAGCCAATAAATCCTGCGCCTCCTGTGACGAATAATTTCATATAGGTATATTATACCGACTTGAGTAAAAATTGCCAGTTTAGCTTCTTGTTTTTTCAAAAAAGTGTAAAATAGGCGTGTATGGCAATCATCGCCCAGGCAGAACTAGTTGGGAGACCGTTTAATAGGAACATTCACTTGAATAAGGGTGGAAGTGTTGTAGATTTTGCTCATGAAAGTTGTGTGCGTGTGGCGGCACTATTTAATACAAGTACAGGAGACGTATCATTTCGAAGATTAGACAGGCTTCCATCAGAAATATCTTCATTTCCTCACCTTCCCCTTCATGGAACTATCTTCGATAGTACATGGCACGAAGGGTCTTCACTCACAAATGTACTGAAAGAAGGAGCTTCAACTCCATTTGTCGATACAAACGCAGCATTTATGGCGCGAGGGGGAGACCTTGAAAGTTTGCTCAAACAAGACGGATTCACTCTTTCCACTACCAGAATAGAAATTGCAAGAGAGCGAGAGCGGCAAAAAAGGGAAGTCGTTTACGGTCCACACGTTGCTGCACTTTTTCAAGGAGCACAAAAACATGCTGAAAAAACAGGTGGGGTTGGTTCATCTCATGAAGCACTCAAAATTATAAAAGAGAGGAATAGAAAAAAGTTTCATGCTCGCCAGGCAACAATAGAGAAGAAGAATAGAACTGTAGAATTTCCTTAACGAACAACTTCAATTCCATACACTTGCCAATAAGTCCCTAGAAATCGCATCTTAACTGAAACAACCCTATTATTATTGCCTTCGACATACAGTATGGCTTCATCTCCATCCTGTTCTACTCGGGAAGTGACGATTGTCATAATCACATTTTGGGGTTGGTAGATAAATGCAATATTCCCCGATTCCACACCTTTTTTAACAGCTACCTCTGTTGCGGCATACAATGTGGGTCGCATGTTATCTGCCAATTTGAAAATGAGATTTTTTCCCAGTTGGATCAAACCTCCTCCTGATGTTTTTTGGTTGCTATCTTCAATAGCTTTGTCTACGAGTGTATTAACAATAGAATCAACATCAACATATTTAATAAAAGTAGGATAATCACGTGCAGCAACTGCTTGATACATTTTGAAAAAAGAATACTGAGGTGTTGTCTGAAGATAGGTCCATGAAAAATAGCCAAGTAAGATCAAAATAATAAGAATAAGGGGGAAGTATAACTTTTTCATTTTTTGTATTTTAAATAGAAAAAAAGATTGAGGATAACGGTGGGGAACATAAGAAGGGAGCCGACAAGTGCAAGGTCTGTCATGTTATATCGGATCGCCTTCATGAGAAATGAAAGTGCGAGTAGTCCATAGCCTAACGTGGGGAGGAGAAAAATAGTTTTATTTGCTTTTACTTCTTTTCTGGGGAAGAAATATTCCATCGTTCTAAAGATCCCAGTTGCAAACACAACAACAAAAAACCATCCGACAAAATTTCCAATTGGTATTCCAAAATATGGTCCCCCTTCAAGCCAGGTCCAATCACCCGACCTTACTGCAATGGGGTCCATAAAGAGGTCGAGTGCCACTACGATAAGTCCGTCAAGAAGAATAGTAAAAAGGAGTAGTGGAATATTTCCAATTTTTACGGTGGGTCTTTTTTTCTTGAGCCAATTAAAAAAGGAGTTTGTCATCGAGTATCCGGTGTAAATAAATACAGACCAGAAAAGAATTACCTCATAGGGGACTGTAAAGAATGTTGCCTGTGTTTTATAAATATAATGTCCTCCAAAAAATACTCCATCTCGTAGCCCAATATATTCCATAACCGCCCCAGTACCAGATGCCAGTAACACAAACAGCAAAGCGCGGGGTGCAGATAATGTTAAGATTGAGTGGAGAACAAGAATAATACCTGGAAGGGAATACATAATAACTTTAAACCACTTGTTACTTTCTTCAAGTTCCAATCCGAATAAGTCTCCAACTATTTTAATCCCGATAACGAAGATAAGAACATAAAACACTTTCCAAAGTAAGGACTCAACTTTTTTCATTAGAAATAAGTATAGCAAAGTTGCCCTTTGGCAGACGACGCATCTGCCAAGGTTACAGTGTAAATTTAGCCTCTGTTAACCCCTGCCTGCCGGCAGGCAGGTGCGAGGTAAGGCGCACATTTACAGTTGTTTAAAGGGATGAGGAGAGGTGACGTTTGAAATAAATACTTGAAAACCGCGAGCAGTTAAAGCACGTTGTGCCGAATTAACACACCCTCCAATACCTCCATCTGCCACTCCTTTTTCATAGAAAGCACCGCTTAATATGGTTCTTTGTATCCCTATTCCTCTGAGTACTTCAGACAAACAATTCCATTCTTCTTTTATTGTTTCGCCTTCAACTGGCATGCCAAAGTCCCAATTTTGTTTCTTACTACTTTGGAATGCACACGGTATTGCATCATTTTCAAATGTATTGACATAGTATATCTTTGGGACACCATTCGTTTTACCGGATAACTGTTCGTAGTAAGTTTGATATCTCTTCATCTGTTGCTCTGAACTTTTTTCATCAGCGCTCAGTGGAATAAAAGCAATAATCGGCATCTCGCCTTGAAGAGACTTTTCTATTAGCAGGTTTCTCTTACTTCTATATTCATATATTTCTTCCTCTCGTTCTTTTACAGTGATAGCGTCATCTTCTTGATGATGAGTATGGATCCACATCTGACACGTTCCATTTCTTGCATTTATTTTTTCAGCAATTTCTTGTTTTTCTGATGGAGGCAAATTATATAAGCTGATGAATTGGATTCTTGGTTTCTGAAATTTTTCATGAACCAAACTCGCCAACGGCGTAACAGTTTCAACCATAAGGGTATATTATATATAATCTGTCACAACAGTCTATTTACTCATTCAGGGGAAGTTATTTGGCTGGTCTAGTAATGAGTAATTACAAAGTGGCAGACGCGTCGTCTGCCAAAGCTTCTAATATTCAGATGGATTCTTTCTACTTAGTATTATATATAAGATACCAACCGCAATCAAAATACCTATTGCAATTTGGATTGCCAAACTTAAATGTCTTATTGTGTCACCAAAAAAAGTCATCACGATAAAAAATATGAGAGAAAGACCACTAATTTTTAGTAACCACCTTCCAGTTTTTTTAAATCCTTCTATCAAAATCAATAGAACAACCAAAACAATTACCACCAATATTCCAATATCCATAATTATTTATCTTTATTATAGCAATATTCATTGATACAAGATTCTATTAAGAATGTATATGTTGTTAATCCCTATAAGATAGGGCGGGGAGAAGGGATTTGAGGCAAATTAAACCCATTAAGTTGGGTAGGATTACCCCCATCAAAATAAAAAACAACCATCGTACAACCTCATTGGTAATTTTATTTATTTAAGTTTTGAATAGCGTAGTCTGCTTCTGCTTGTGTGAACTTTTCACCAGCATCAGACGTCAACTGATTACGAATAGCTGATGGTGACATACTCATAGAATCTTGATAAGTCTTTGCTTTGGCTAGGGCATTTGCGTTCCAGTCTGTTTTAACATTATCTATTCCATACTGCGCTGCTTCTGGTGAAAACTTTTCACCATATTCTGAAACTAGCTGGTTATAAACACCTTTCTTGGACATATGCATTGTGTTGGCATACGTAGTAGCCTTATTTAAAGCAGACCTGTATTCAGCTGGTACAGCTGGCGCCTTGCTTACACTTGTCGTTGTTGGTTGGGATTTGGCATCGTTAGTCTTTGTTGTTGTATTACTGGTTGGCGTGGTGTTTTTACTGCTATTACTTCCTATTATAAAAAATATAACCAAACCTAAAATAATTGTAAGGAAGGGGTGTCTCTTAACCCAACCTCTTTGGTCGGTTTGGCAGTGAGGACACTTTGTTGCCTTTGCATCAATTTCTGTTTGACAACTTTTGCATTTCTTCATAATTATTTAATAATTAGTAAAAATGAAAAACAACTTAACTATTACTTAAAATAA
>JAPLYR010000116.1:0-4516 GCA_026395455.1 Candidatus Roizmanbacteria bacterium
AATAGATGTTAAGTTGCCAACATCTGTTCCTCAATATTTAGATCAGAAGATATCTCCCTTTAATCCGGTGAACAAAGGACATGAATTTTACGTGTATGGCACCTTTCCTGTATTGCTCAATAAACTAATTGCACAATATATTGGGAATGATACATATGATCTATTTAATTTACAGGGGAGGATATTGTCTGGTCTTGCAGATTTTTTAATTGTTCTCATTATTTTCAAGCTTCTTGAATTGATTGAAAAAAAATTGAAATTATCTTCCTCAATAAAATATTTAGGGGCATTTTTTTATGCGATTGCCGTTCTTCCAATTCAACTTTCCCACTATTTCACAGTTGATACTTTTTTGAATTTATTTTGTTGGTTAAGTTTCTACTATGCAATTCGTTTCAACGTTCTTACGTTTCAACGTTTTACAGTTATAACTGATATATGTCTCTCGGGTCTTTTTATTGGGCTGGCAGTAGCGAGTAAAATCAGTGCTATATATATGACTCCTCTTATAGGGGCTTTTATACTCGTTGGGTTATTAAGATTGTACTACTCAAAATCAAAACATCGAAAAAAAATGGTGTACTCGATCTTGGGCGGTGTGGGTTTTTTTGTATTTTTTTATCTAGCACTTCGATTGGGATCTCCTTACTATTTCGAAACAAATAATATTTTAAATCCCTCCTTAAGTAGTATTTTTATAAATAATATTGGCACATTAAAATCATTTGAAAATCCATTAGGATATTTTCCACCTGCAATACAATGGTTTTCAAAATCGTATGATTTTCCTATAAAAAATATCATCTTCTTTGGTGTTGGACCATTTTATTTTCTCACATCATGTTATGGTGCGTTTTTACTTGCAAAGAAAAAAAATATGTATATTTTATTATCAATGATTTGGTTATTATCTTTCCTTATATATCAATCTGTTCAATTTGCAAAAACGATGCGCTATTTAATATTTCTTTATCCATTCCTTGCAATTTTTGCTGCAGTTGGGACATCATATTTATTGAGTAAATTGAAAAAAATCTCTAAAGCATTTCGTTATTTAATAGTAATATCACTATTTCTATTAGTGACTCTCTGGCCACTTGCTTTTATGTCTATTTACACAAAAGATCAATCTCGTGTGACTGCATCAGAGTGGATTTATGGCAACATCCCTTCGCGAAGTATAATACTTACAGAGTATTGGGACGACCCACTTCCTCTAATGGTCCAAGATCCAAGAAGCAGAAACTATATTGGCAAAGAAGTACATATATTTGATCCAGATACTCAAGAAAAGTGGAATGAGGTTAACTCACTTCTTGTTCAGGCAGACTATTACATAATGTCATCTAATAGAGCGTGGGGGAGTATTATGAATGTACCTCAAAGATATCCAACCACATCTCAGTTTTATAAGAGCATGTTCAAAAATGAGAAAGGGTATACCCTCATTAAAGAGTTTAATTCATATCCATCACTCCGATATCTCGGCATTCCTATCGACTTCCCAGATCAATGGGCTGAGGAAGCCTTCACGGTATATGACCATCCTTTGGTCAAGATATTTAAAAAGAATTAAATCTTTTTTAAAACAAAGAAACATGCAGAAGGATTTTTATTATCTTCAGAAATTATCTTTTTAATTTCTCTAATTTTCTTTTCTGAAACAAATGGAAATAACTTCCATTTTTTTAAAACTCCATAAGTAACTAGAGAGGAGAGTGAAAGAAAGTGATATAGTTCTGTTTTCTTAGCGGCAACTTCATAGAGATAGTCAATTGACTCAACAATCTCAAATCCACTTTTTTTAAAAAGTTTTACCCATTCTTCTTTAGAAAGTAGTGAATCATGATGTTGTATGTTATTGAACCAATCTATATATTTTTTTCCAAATAACACTCCACCATGTAAATTTGTACTCCAACTAGAGCACATGACCGTTGTCATAAGGAGACCATTTTTTTTAAGCACTCTATGCATTTCTTTTACACTTTTTCCTATTTTAGGAATATGTTCGAACACACAATTAGAAATAATAGTGCGAAATGTTTGGGAAGCAAAGGGGATAGTCACTCCATCATATATTTTTATTTCTTTGTACATATTTGTTTTCAGAGATTCTGCTATTCGACTGGAAGAAAGATCTAATCCCACATCTATAAATCGTTTTTTAAAAATGGTACTTGCAAAAAAACCATCTCCACTTCCAAAATCAAGAATAGGACTTTTCATCTGTTTTTTTCTTTCATAAAAAAAGTATGCTTCTTGGGGACGAAGATAAGCATAAAAATCAGGTCTTTCTGCAAGGTAAGCCTTAATAATTGATGTTATTTTTTTCATGAAATGGAATGAGTCATATGACGAATAATAGAGTACATACTATCATATGTTTTTTTTGAATCAAATATGTTCTTTGCTGCCGCAACAAGCTTATGATTTGCGTATTGTTCTTTATTACTCAGTATTTGTTGAATCGCTTTTCTTAGATCCTGTACGTTGTAGGGTTCCGTTAAGATACCCATTTTTGTAAGCTGAATGGGTATACGGACCCCTGGAAGGTAAGTAGCCACTACTGGTGCGCCTTGAATCATTGCCTCTGCTTGTACCATCCCAAACGCCTCTGTTTTATTTATTGAAGGAAGCACAAGAATATCAATTGATTGATAGAATGAGGACAATTCAGATGCAGATAAAATTCCTAAAAACATATGGGGAATTTTTTTTAAACTAAGGTGCTGTTTTATTTTATCGTAATATTCTTCTTCGCCAGAGACATTTTTTCCTGTAGGTCCAACCAACAAGAGCATTGTTTTTTTAATTTCGGAAAGACTTTCTATCAGAATTTCAATTCCTTTTTCTGATGCAATTCTTCCACAAAAACCTACGACATGTGAATATTCTTTTTTAAGATCGTCTAATTTATTTTTAAATTGAATGTCGAGTTGTGTGTCATTGACTAGTGGGAGGAGTTCGCTTATTTTATTTTTAAAAAATATATAAGGCAATTTTTTGGCAAAGTAATCTTTTGTTTCGACGATAATTTTATCTGCAAAGAATAGTTGCAACATGACTCCACAGTTTAAGACAAAATTAATTATGACATTCATGACTGAGTAGGGAAGTTGCACTTCACAATGAAGCAGAATAAGGAGTGGTTTTTTCAATAATTTTGCGGTAAGTACAAGAACTATTCCTTCAAAGCTTGGCAAATTTACAACGACAATTTCTGCCTTTTTAGCCTCATTCCAAAAATAATTAAGTGAAGATAAAGAAATAAAACCTTTTGAAATACGAAACTGGAACGGCATTCTTCGTATCGTTAAGTTCTTACTTATTTTTTCTTCCCTTTTTAAAGTAGGGTCATACCGAAATGTGAGACATGTTGTATCACACAGCAATGTATCTTCACTAAAAAGTTTGTAAGGATATTGAGTTATTCCTGATATATAGGGATAAAAATAGGGAGAAAAGAAAAGTAGTTTTGTCGATTTTTTTTGTTTAATGCTACTTGTGTTTTCCATTTTTCATTTGTGTGAGTGCAGATGCTAAGCTGGGAAATTTTTTTGGAAATTTAGTACCACGATCAAGAATATTATAAATCCAAAAAATTTCAGCGGGTGTTTTTTGTGCTAAATAATTGACAATGTCAAAGTTGTCTTCAACATATACATCAAGTTTCAATTCATTTATCATTCTTTCTTTAAATTCATGTGGTTGTTCATCTTTACTATTGTAAAAGACCCCTTTAAATGTATTCTCTAATTTGTTTTCTTTGACCCACTTTTCTACAGAAGAACCTAAATAATTATATCGAGCAGTAATGAGATATGCCTCAATTGTACCCTCTTTTACAATTCTGGTAATTTCACTTACTCCCGGTGCATTATAAATACTTGATTTATGTACAAGTCTCCAGAATACTTTTTCTGACTTTGTTTTTGGATAGTAAAATTTAAGTCTTTTCTTATGAAGGAAAAATCGTTTAAAGTATGAAATTAGTGGACGAATAATTCTTCCAGGATTATAGAGAAGGACGCCATCCATATCAAAACCAACTTGAAGGGGAGGGGTATGTTTTGTCATGAGTGATATTGTACTATAAACGAGGGGAATAAACCAAAATTGTCCTGTTGAGCAATTCTCGTATATAGTTATTCTCCAGATTCTGTCACATTGAATAGTGCGATTCCGTATTTTACGCCTTTTCCATCCGACGAACTCGCACAATGATAATTCGAGTGCTCAAACAGGGCGTCTGACTGTCAAACGCTCAAAATACTTCATCTTTCTTTATCTTACTTTTGTGTAATTCAAAGCAGTATGACGTCACAAGTGACATTTATGCCAGGGAGACCTTAGGGTAGGTGGGGAAAACGAAGCATAAGACGTCACTGAGCCGGCATATGCGAGAATTACAAATCTCCCTGAAAATAGGCAATAAACGGTGCATGACTGTATTTGAGAGACTTTATTTAATTTTGAACTTTGTTTTCAGGTAAAGTATACTTATCAACATGTT
>JAPLYR010000116.1:4576-7332 GCA_026395455.1 Candidatus Roizmanbacteria bacterium
AATTTTTTTAATGCTTGGGTTCTTTTGGGGATGTTTTTTTATTTGGAAGCATATCCGCATTTCAAAATATGAAGAAGAAGTTGCATTTGATATTACATTTCTTTCTTTTGGAGGCGCATTAGTATTTGGACGTATATTATACGGACTTACGCATTTTCAAGAGTTCGGTTTTAATATTCTTAAATATCTTCTCGCAAATGGATATCCTGGGATATCACCATTAGGGATGATTATTGGAGGAATAGTTACCATGTATTGGGCATGTAGAACAAACAAGATTAAATTTCAGGAATTTAGTGATTACATTGCTCCATCCCTTTTTATTTTTACTACAATAGCAGAGATAGGCGCATTCATAGCTGGGAATGAGCCAGGGGTGCTTTGGAAATGGTTTCGCCACCCAGTTGCACTTTATAAAGCCGCATTCTTAGGTCTTGGAATCTATCTTTCTCTCAAAATGTTTTTTAATGTCCGAAAGGAGAAAGTAGAGAAGGGAGCGCCACTATTTTTCTTTTTTGGTATCTACTCATTCACCTATGTCGCATTTCAATTCCTTAAGGATAAGCGTGTCCTATTAACTGAAAGTGCCTTTGAGTATTGGGCATTTTTTATTTTGCTCTTGACATCTTGTTTTTATTTTGTGTATTATTTCAGAGTTTTAATTATTGATTTCGGCAAGGACTTTATTAATTCGAAAATAAACTATGTCAAAACAACTTTCAAAAACATTTCTCGCAAAACAGAAAAACATAATCGAGGAGGAACAGAAAAAACTAACACTTCAAATTGAAGAACTTAAAAAAGAAGATCCATTCTCAGATCCATCACATGCATCTGATAACGCGGCAGTTGATACCGATGTGCGAGAACAGGTTGGTCATGACACAGTTGAAGCAGAAATAAAAGATGCAACAAAAAGACTTGTCGAACTTAAAACTGCTCAAGAGCTCTTAAAAAAAGACAGATACGGTATTTGTGAAAGATGTAGTAAAGACATTCCTCAAGCACGTCTAGAGCTTGTGCCAGAAGCACGCTATTGTATTGAGTGTAAAAAAGCACTGAGTAAATAAATAACAATAGAATAACTCTTGATTTAGCTCTTCCGTCTCTGTTATAGTTAAGCATTACTTACTATTTGCTTAATCTATGGCAGAAAAACATTTAAAATCAAAAGAGATTGATATAACTAAAATATTAGTTGCTGTTTTGTTTGTGATGTTAGGGGCGCTTTTTATCTTACTCACTAACAATCTTTCTAAAAATTCTTCCTCAACTGCAACAAGAGCAACTGACGCAGATAATCAATTATGTACAGGATTTGCACCATTGAACATGGGTTCAGGAAGTAACAAATACAATTCCTCGGTTGATTATTGTCCAACGCAAAAGTTTGGATTAACAACACCTCTAAACAGTCAAACAGTTGCAGGTAAATGTGGTGCCGGATATACAAAAGATACAACAACTCGATGTGGGAAAATGCAAGTATGGGGTTGTTGTAGATCGACTCAAAACCTTACAAGCGCAGCACTTGGAGGGTCTAGATGCAATAGTTTATATGGAACAACTGATGCGACTTGTAAAAAATCATGTGATAAAACTGAAAAAGCACTGACTGGCAAGATAGAGAAATGTGGATATATTGACGGCACTGATTTCAAGAAGGGCGTATGCTGTTCATCTGCAGGTGTTGCTCTTTTAACGACCGCATGTCCTCATGCAGATGGGATGGTATACAACTGCGCAGCATCATTTTCACGGTCATCAGACGTTGGTGGACAAACCAACGGTAATGTAGGAGGACTTACTCCAGTATGTATTCCTGTATCTGCAACAGTTGGAAAGTGTGGATATAAAACAACTTCTGCTACGACAACATGTAATGGATTACAGTGGATGAATGGAATACTTATGAATGGTGGTGCTTTATCGAGTGGTTGTTATGTAGGTGTCATCAATGAAACTCCAGCATCATTGGGAAATGGGGAAGTGGCATGTTCACTTATTAGAAAAGGTGTTGGGTATACGGATGAATCTTGTAAGCAAGGACATTTCTTGTATTCTTGCCTTCATCCGTGATACTATTGTTATGTTACATACCTTTTTTTTGGAAGTATGAAAAATGACAAGATCTGTTTTGAAAGAAATATAGTGCTCCTATTCCTTGTAGGTGTAATATCAACTGAGTTTGTGTTTTTTGCAGGGAAATTCATTCCCAATCAAAACACATCAACATCCTCAAAGGCAGCAATAACTAAAAAGAAACCTATTCTCCCTAAAACGACGAAAGCTAAACCAAAATATTACATTGGTGGAAGTAATACGACAATAGCAAAATGGCCTTTTGTAGTGATGTTGACGACATATAGTAAATCTCTATTACCTAATGGCAAATATGACTTAATAGGATCGCGTGGATGTACTGGTTCAATACTTAATAAACGTTGGATAGTTACCGCAGCTCACTGTGTCGTAAGTAATTCAAATACTGATCTTGGCATTGTTGTTGGCATGGATAATATTGACACACAAACAGTAGGTGTAACAGCAAATATCCAATATATACAACCTATCAAAATCAAACAACATGAACAATATGCAGTAGTTGATGTAAAGGGATATGGAAAAATGGCGCAAGCAGATATCGCATTGGTTCAAGTCGGGACAGATCTGGTGCAAACAGGGGTAGAAATTGCAACATCAATTGATTATGCAGCTACAAAAGCATATGGAATAGGATGGGGTGCCTATGCCGA
>JAPLYR010000116.1:7426-15884 GCA_026395455.1 Candidatus Roizmanbacteria bacterium
ACTTCCTGGACAATCAGTTTCATGGGGTGATTCTGGCGGTCCTTTGGTTCAATGGAGTTCTACAAAAAACGTTTGGCAATTGGTTGGAGTAGTGTCAAGTGGGTCACAATTTACCGATGCTACACAGTACCAGAAGTGGATCTCAGATTCTATAAAGTTATAAATATTGCTAAGGTCTTATTCATATGCAAGAAAAACATTTAATTTCGAAAGAAATAGACATTACTAGAGTATTGGTTGGAATATTTATTGTTATGATAGCTAGTTTAATAGTAAGCGTTTCAAATAGTTTTCTTCAAACTAAGACATCCGCTGATACAAAAGCTAAGGTTACAAAATTAAAAACAATCATACCAAATGGAGCTAAACTAGCGCCTCAGGCAATGGGACCTCTTCCAAATAAAACAGGTGAGGGGGGAGCATATTGTAGATCTACTCAGCCACTTGGCTTAGATGGTAATGCATACTCTGCTAGCGGAGATTTTTGTCTTGCGGAGGGACATGGTGTAGTTGTTGACAAATCAGACTCAAAGGTTAAGTGCACATCTTTAGGTGTAGTTGGATTTACCTGTCAAAGAAATGGAGATCTATCCACAATTGGAAGTAACAGATGCGTAAATATAACGAGGATTAATAACGCTGTTTGTCGTCTTGGTTTAAGTTGTAATTCCGGGGAAACTGAATTTGCAGCATGTGGGCTTAAGAATGGGAGTGAAATTCAACAGGGCACATGTTGTGCTGTCCCTCCAACACCAACTCCGATTCCAATAGCAGTCCCATATGTGTCTGGATTGATGATTTCTGATTGTAGTTCATCACATATCAATTGTGCAGCAATGTTTGGGTATAACTCTGATGGTTCTTTGTCTAAAATAACCAACGGAACTCAATCACCTGAATCTCGCAATACAAAGAAAGATCTTGTCGCATTTTCTAAAATAAGTTGTGGGACAAGTAATAGTGTTGATATTAATGATAGTAAGATGGGAGTTATGAGATGTGTTTTTCCACTAGGCTCTTCTGATAACTGTGATGCATATCAATTCGCTTTTAATAATAATTCTTGCTATGTGAGTGCTAAAGCAGTGACGACTTCAGGGACATACTACAACGGGGCAACAAATACTTGGGAAAAAGGGAAAAGACTATGTATTATCAATACAGTATCTGGAGCAAATAGTTGGACAAAATGTAAAGATAAATCGAATTCATTAAGTAATTAATCTTTTAATAAAGTAAATTCATACCTCCGGCTTATACCCGGAGGTTTTTTTATGCTGTCACGTTTAAACGTTGTAACGTTCGCACGATATACGGTATACTAAATGATATATGGGTTAATTGCCGGCATCGCTTTTTTTCAATGCTTCAATGTTTCTTTTGGTTCCTCTTATTGTTGCTTATATTTTTAAAAAGAATAAAATATCTCCTATTGTAGGATATATGCTTGGTGGGATTATTCTTTCAAACTTCTTTGGAAAGGTTACTAACCATCAATCAATAGATAGTTTTGCTTACTTTGGCATTTTGCTACTCATGTTTACCGTTGGTCTTGAGACTCAATTTGATAGGATGATTGTTCTTAAAAGGTATATTGTTTTGGGAGGGATATTGCAGTTAACACTTTCGGCGCTTTTTGTAGGAATCATAAGCGCTTTTTTTGGTTTTAATTTTGTTCAATGTCTTCTTATAGGTATCGCACTCTCATCATCCTCAACTACAATCGTTGCCAAGATTATTCAAGATAAGGGGGAAGAGGGGAGCTTTGTGGGCGAGATGGCAATGGGTATTCTTATGTTCCAAGATCTCGCATTCATTCCTTTTATGGTGATATTTAGTTCTCTTACCGGTGAGCATCACACCGTTTTCCAGGTTGTTCAAAAAATAATTATTGACATGTTCCTTGCAGGAGGAATCTTATTCTTTGCATACTATATGGGGAGGAGGATTGCTCCATATGTATTTAATAAATTTGCAATCCTTTCTCGAGAGCTACTTAATCTTTTTATTATTCTCTCTATTTTTTTAGTTGCATATATTTCAACACTTCTTCACATATCACCATTCATTAGTATCTTCGTCGGAGGAGTTATAGTTGCACAGACTGCTGAGCATTATCATATCTTTTCTCAGATACGTCCGTTTCGAGACATACTTTCGATAATATTCTTTATCTATATTGGAATGAATATTAACTTAGGAGTTCTTTTCCCCACATTGTTCCCAATGATTCTGTTTGCGGTCATAGTGATGATAGTGAAGGCATTTATCATTTTTTTTATTTTTACTTCATTCAAATTTCATTCAAAGCTGTCTACATATCTCTCTCTTTATCTCTTTCAAATAGATGAGGACGCTTTTATTTTGATGTCTGTTGCCTATGTTAATAAGCTTTTTACACAGGAACAATATATGTTTGTCATTTCAACAACATTGATAAGCTTATTATTCACTCCAACTCTCATTGCAAAAAAAGAAAAAGTATATAAAGCATTTTGGCACTTTGTATCTCGGTTTCTTCCCTTTATTCATACCTATGTTACAAAACGCATTGATCGTGATAAATCGACCATTGATGTGCTTGATATAAAAGACCACATTATTCTATGTGGATATGGACGCATCGGATCTCATGTTGGGCGAGCATTAATGCTTGCAGATATTCCTTTTGTTGCAATCGATTACAACTTTGCGACAGTTGAAAAGGCAAAAAAAGCTGGGATCAGTATTATTTATGGTGACCCAACTGATATTGATATGTTGGACTATGCTGAGGCTGAGTCTGCAACTGCCATTGTATTAGCCCTACCAGATCGGTTTGCACAGGAAAGTATCGTCATGAACGCAAAGAAACTTAATAAGGACATAGTAGTTATGAGTCGAGTACATCACATTATTGACCATAAGAGAATGAAAGATTTGGGTGTACACGTAGTGATTCAACCAGAGTTTGAAGCATCTCTTTCTATTATCAAAAAAATAATGATGCTCAAGAGAATCCATAAAGATGACATCATAAAACATATTGCATATTTCAAGAAAGAGCACGAAGGTATATGAACACGATTCATCACAAGACTGCATTAAGGGTAGGTGTAGCTCTCTGTATCTTAGTAATCCTTGTCATTCTACTGCGCCTTCTCTTTACCTCAGCTTTTTTTGTGAAGGAAGATAGAATAAATATTCTTTTTTATTCCTCAGAACCAATCTATTATTCTCTAGAAAGGGGAGGTGAGGTGCACTATGTCACCACCTTCAATGCAGATAGTCGCACAGAAGTGCCTGGAGGATATGGAGTATATAGAATGGGAGCTTTGGGAAAGCTTATTACACTCGAAAAAAATCCAGCAATCCTCAAAAGAACATTCTCTCGCATAACAGGATCAATGATAGACTACTATTTTTTCCCTAAAAGTGAAGCTATTTATTATGGTTCGAAAGAAAATATACTACTTCCATCTTTCAGAAGTATCTTCCTAAATGAATCTAATGGAAATATTTTCGATAGACTTTATATTTATTTGCAATTCTTTGGCAAACATATATCTGAATTCGAAGAAATTCATATTAATAAGATTAAAACAGGAGACACGGTCCTCTTGTCAGACTCAACATTTGCAAGGCAATATCTCGGATATTTTTATCACAAATCACTGCGCAAAGAAAACAAAACAGTTCAGATACTCTATTCAAACTCTTATAATTCTGCAAAAAACTTCAGTCGCATCATTGATGGGGAAGGGATACGAGTGGTGGATATAGACGTAATGGAAAAAGCAAATATCAAAAATCAAAATAGTCAATGTGTCGTGAAAGAGAATACACAGAAGGGTTTTTCGTTGACAGCAGATGAAATTTCCCATTTTTTCAAGTGTATACTTGTTACTGGGAAGGGAAGAGTCTCGGATATTGTTATTGAAATGGGGAGTGCAGAAAAGGAGTGGGAATAACTATGAATATACTACTAATTATCATTGCCTTGTTCGTTTTTTCCCTTGCTCTTGCTCTTCGTTCAATGAAAGATCTCAATGTGCCACAAGAGATACACAGAATGATTCGCAATAAGAAATATAAAGGAAAGATAGTCTTTTTTAAAGATAAAAAGGTGAAACATTATTCCTCATCTTCATCATCAAGGTCTTCTGGTTGAATATCAATCAACTGCTCCTCTTTCTCTTCGGTTTGTTCTGCAACCATCTTTTCCCAGTCATTTAAAGAATTATCTTCATCATCTTCAGCTGGTTCTTCAGGGTGGTCAGCTATAGGTGCTTGATTTGTGTCTCCAATTTGCTCAATATTTTTTTGAAGATTAATAGGGAATGAGATATGATGACTTACCGATCGTCCCTTTTTGTCTTCACGAATAAAGATAATTACCTTTGTAAAACTTACCTCTTTTATATATGCGGTGTAGGTGCTCTTAGCTTTAATAAAGAGGATAAGTCGTTTTGAGATATCATCAGCAAGTGTCCCCACATATTCATCGTGGTCAGTGCGAATCTCCACTCTTCTTTTCTTTATCTTTAGTTGCATTTGTTGTCCGATAGATAGTTGGGCCAATACCTGTTTTTGTCCTAAATTTGTCAAGGAAGTCATTTTTGTTTTCCGAAATGATTCAATGAATAGATGAGGATCAAAAGCTGCTTTTGTCTGAGGCTTTGCTTTGCCCTGTTCAAGTATCTCAATTTTCTCTAAATATTGGTGCGCAACACTACTCTTTGTCAAAGGCAGTTTTTGTTTGAGGCTTGGTTTTGCCCTGTTCAAGTATTTCAAGTTTTTCCAAATATTGATGCGCAACACTACTTTTTGGTTGAAGGCGTAGGGCTTTGTGATAGTATTTTTTTGATTGTTCATAATCTCCAGTTTGGAGGTATGAAAAGGCAATACGAAGAAGTGCCTGTACATTCTTTCGATCTAATCCAAGGATCTGAGAATTAAACTCAACTGCCTGAGCCCAATTTGCTTGAATTGCTGCATCTATTGCTTTTGTTTCTAATGTGTCGATTTCTTCCATATCTATTAAGGGATATATTTATAAACTATTTCTTAGAATACGAAACAGTATAACATCATCTTTAGATTTTGCAATGTGGTAATATATAAACAACTAACAAACATATTTTATATTTGTTATCAGCAGTTTTTTGTTAGTAAAACCACTATGTCAGGACACTCTAAATGGGCCAACATAAAAAACAAAAAAGCTGCAAATGATAAAGTGAAAGGTACAGCTTTTGCAAAGATCTCCCGTATCATTACACTTGCGGTGCTGGAAGGTGGAGGAGTTACCAATCCTGATACTAACTTCAAACTCAGATTGGCGATAGAAAAAGCGCGGGCATTTAATATGCCAAAAGAAAATATAAATCGTGCTATTGATAGGGGACATGGACCCGACTCAGCACTTTTAAAGGAAGTGGTATATGAGGCTTTTGGACCACACGGCATTGCATTTATGATAATGGGTTCAACTGACAATCCTACGCGTACACATAATGAAATCAAAGGTATTATTGAAAAAAGGGGAGGAAAAATGGGAAGTCAGGGCTCTGTTGGGTATCTATTTCAAAAGTGTGCTGTTATGCAATTTGACTTGAGCACTTCATCTGAGGATATGATATTTGAATTTGGACAAAAAATTGAAGCATATGATATAGATGAAGGTGAAGGGAAGATCACTGTCTTTTTCCCCTTCGAACAGTTTGGTAAGGCAAAAGAAGCACTTGGAGGAGTTATTCATCCTACACTTTCAGAAATAGAATATCGTCCACTCAGTAGGATACAGGTGCCCTCTGAAACAGAAGCAAAACATATCATAGAGCTTGCAGAAGCCATAGAAGATCTTGCAGATGTTCACAATGTTTTTAGTAATCTTGAATAACTTTTATGATGATTGAAAAACGCATTCGATTTGTTATCTCAACAATCGGCCTTACGCTGCTCCTTTTGATCTCCACCTTCTTCTTTTTTGATAAGGCATCTCTCTTTCTTACACTTCTTATTTTAGTGAGTTATGGAGCCACATTCTTCTCACTTTATGAAGGAATAGAAAAAATTGAATGGTATATGTTATTTCTTATGCCAGTATTGCTGTCCGTTGCAATGTACCTCTTTTACTTTCTCTTTCCGGTGCGATGGCTTACGCGTATTCCATTTGTTCTTATATATGCAATTAGCATGTATGCCGTATTACTCTCCTCCAACATATTTAATGTGGGAGTGGAAAAGAACCTCCAGCTCTACAGAGCGGGCTTTTCTGTCAATTACTTTATTCAAACGATGGTCTTCTTCATATTTGGGAATGTCCTTGCCTCATTTCACTGGGGTTTTTTGGCAAACGCCATGATCTTTGGCTTTCTTTCATTTGCAATGTCGTTGCAACTGTATTGGAGTATTCGACTTGATATGCATTTGCGAAAAGAAGTACTTAATCATGCCTGGCTCACGGCTCTTCTTGTGGGTGAGGGAAGCTTACTATTGTCATTTTTACCCTTGCAAGAGTCTATTTTTGCGCTCGTAGTAGCCGTGTTGTACTACTGCATAGCAGGTTTAACTCATCTTCATCTTGATGAGAGATTATTTAAGCATAGTGTGCGTGAGTACGCAACAATCCTTATCGTTATTCTTGCCATATTATTTCTTTCTTTAAGCTGGTAACCTCAGCCTCATATTAGGCATGTCATGGGTTAGGGGAGAGGGGAGTAAAAAACATACAAACGTGAATAATATGACCTATAGTATATATATCCTATAGTATCCTATAATATATAATTTACTATAGGATTATAATTAAACGTTCGTGAAGGATTCAAACTACTTGCTCTGAGTATGCCTGAAGCAACACACCTTATAACGTATCAATAGAATAATCAATCTTTATGTGTAGCCGAACACCTTCTTCTCTGTGGAGAGATGTGGATAACTTACATCGATTTAGCCTCAGTCCTTCTACTTTAGATTGGTATATCAATCTAAATCGATGTTATATATTGATATAGTTAGTACTAATAATTAGCCTCAAAACCTTCAATTTAGATTGATATTATGCTCTAAATCGAATACATACTCCAGGGAGTATAGTGGCTTTTCTCTTGCAAGGCGCTACTGATAAATATGCCAATTCTAGCCTCGAAAGTGGTAATTTAGAGCGATATATCAGTCTAAACTTAGTACATATAAAGTGACTACAATTAACTCCTTTTAGGTAATGGAAAGTGGTAGATGACGATACAACATTCAACTAAGAAGAGTTCATGTTTGTATGATGATATAACAATAATAGGACGTTTATCAGAGGAGGAGTGGATCTCTATTCCCCTGAATATAGTTATATATTCATTTATTCTACCCCTGAGGGTTTTGCGAGATTTAGACATAAATTCCCGCAAAGAGAAGGATATGCATAACGTCGTATAATGTATCTTTTACGACGTTACTCACGGCTAAAAGAGGGGGGTTGGGTATGATATACATTGCACATTAATTAATGTATTCATAGTTAATTCTTTTTTATTTATACTTTCCTTCTTGCCTATACTTCCCCATTAATTCTCTCCCTATTATTATCTGTCTGATGATAAGGTTTGTAATTACCGCAATTTACCGCAAAGAGATTGTTATGACAATCTAATCTATCATTAATTAATTATTATTTATTTCTATGCCCTGCTCTGTTGCCACTCTTTTGAGGCTGAGAGGGTTAGACTAAGGAAATCACTAAATACTAAACACTAAACCCTAAACAAATTTAAAATTCTAAATGAATCAAAAATAAAATTATCTTCTAGGAATTTAGGATTTTGTATTGGTTTGATTAGGATTTAGAGTTTAGTGTTTTTAATTTTTTAAAGAAAGATCATAATTACGCCGAAGCAACAAAATGATAATAAACGGAGCAAATTATTGAATGAGGAGTCGATATATAACCGTTGTCTCTATATAATGTATATATATGCTCACTATCCTTGAACAATCTGCACGTGCCGCTGGAGATGTCGTTTTATCTTACTTTCATAAGGAGTCACACATTACTCATAAGACATCACATCAAAATATTGTTACTGCAGCAGACCTAGCCAGTCAAGAGTTAATTAAAAAGACAATAATAAGTGAGTTGGCAAAAAAAGGTGTAGTTGAGAGTGAAATAGGCTTTATTGGTGAAGAACGCTTAGAAACAAAAGGAACAAAACATTTATTTATCATCGATCCACTTGACGGTACCAGTAATTTTGCATCAGGTCTTGACTATTTTTGTATTTCTATTGCTCATGTAGAAAATGGAGTTCTTGCCAATGCAGTTATATACTGGCCAAGCAGAGATATTTTGTACTATGCTCAAGCAGGAAAAGGTGCGTTTAAGAAATGTAAAGGAATGGAACCAGTGCCGTTATTGGTCCATAACGAACTACTTGAAAACTCAGTGGTATTTACATACCTTTCATCACAAAAGAAATATAGA